>NZ_JBAKHL010000007.1:0-195156 GCF_036902715.1 Micromonospora sp. CPCC 205546 | reverse complement strand
CCACCTCGAACACCGGCTCACCCGTCACCGGACTACGCTTGACGAACCGCCGCCCACCCCCGACGAACTCACCACCGACGAAGTTGCGCAGGGTCGGTGGGGCGGCGCTCGGGTGGCCGTCGCGCAGGCTCACCGGCCAGGATGACTCGGGCATGGTCAGGTGTCCCTTCCGGTTCAGGTGGTGGGTTCGGTCCGCTCGCTGCCGGGGTCGGCGACGAGCGCGACCACGGCGGCGTCCACGGTGGGTTGGCCGGTCACCGCCGCCGCGGCCTCGTCGGTGACGACCAGGACGGTGGTGCCGACGCCGACGTTCAGGGGGTCGACGGCGACCAGGTCGGGCCCGTCGCCGCGCGGCCGGACCAGCACGAGGCGCCGGCCCTGCAACGCCGGCAGGATGCGGTCGGCCCACACCTTGCCGACTACCTCACCGAGCACCATCGGTTTCTCCTCGCAGGCCGGCGATGACCTCACGGATGCGGGACGGTTCGGGCGCGTCCAGCAGTGCCGCGGTGGTCGGGTGGGGCTTCGGGTAGACCTGGGAGCTGCGCAGCTCGCCGTGGGCGCGGATGGCGGCCTCCCCGGCGGAGACGGCCTGGCGTACGGCGGCGAGGGTGCCCCGGACGGCGACCGCGAGGTAGCCGCTGGTGACCCGTTCCACGGCCACGCACCGGACGTCGGCGGTCTTGATCATGGCTTCGATCCCCGCCGAGAGCGCCACCAGGCCGCGTGTCTCGACGATTCCGATCGCGATGTCGGAGGACATGTCTGATTCTCCTTACCCGGTTGTCAGTTGCCGACGAGCTCAGGTTCGGCCGCCAGCGCGCTCACGGCGTCGCAGGGGCTGGCGAAGACGATCGAGCGCACCGAGCGGCTGCGCACCCGGGCGGTCTCCTCGCCGATGTCCACCGCCTCCTCGACGGTGGCGAGGTCACCGCGGACGGCGACGGCGACGATGCCGCCGCCGAGGCGTACGACCTTCGTCACCTCGACCTCGGTGGCCTTCACCATCGCGTCGACGGCATCGAAGATGGGGGTGAAACCTTCGGCTTCCACGAAGCCCACGGCCACGTTTCGCATGTCTGCTCCTTGCTCTGGTTGCGGGTCGGCTCCGGTCAGGGACGGTCGGGCAGGTTCCAGGACAGGACGGCGGCGCCGGTGCCCCAGATCGGGCCGTACGAGTGCAGCTGTGCCGGGCCGCTCGCGGCGCCGGTCCCGGCGGCGAACGCGAGGGCCCGGAACTGGCTGTCCGCCTGCGCCTGCCGGGCGTAGTCCTCGCGGATCGCGAGTGCCTCGTCGACCTTGCCGGCGGTGAGCAGGTCGAGTACGCGGGTGTTCCACTGGTCGTGCGCGGGCGCGCCGATGTGGTCCTGCCCGGGCTCGATCCACTGCTGGATCAGTCCGGAGGACAGGCCGCTCACGACCACGACGGCGGCGCGGACGCCGGCCTCGCGGGCGGCCGCGGCGCCGGCTCGCCCGACGTCGGCGACGGTGTCGGCATCGGCGTACAGGTTGCAGGAGACCTGCGCCCAGCGCAGCTTGCGCTCCGGGTCGAGCAGCGCCGAGGTGACGATGGTGCCGGCGTCGATCGGGAAGCCCTCGTAGCGGGTGCGGCGCGCCTGCTTGCCGTCGGCCTGCACCCGGTCGGCCCACCGCTCGCTGAACTCCACGTCGAAGCGCAGGTCGTAGCGGAGCAGGCCGTAGTCGTAGGCGTACCAGTTCTCGTCGACGTGTTCGCCGCGCGGGTTGGGGTCGCACTGGAACTGGTGGCCGAGGACGGTGAACCACTGCGTGGACAGCAGCAGGACGACGTCCGGCTCCAGCCGGCGCAGCCGCTCCCCCACGTCGCGTGCCGCCGCGGCCAGCGCCTTCCAGCTCGGTGCGGGATCCTTCGCCAGCAGGTGGGGCATGCCGGGCAGGAGCGCCCCGGCGACGATTCCGGTCCGGTCAGCCATGGGGGCTCCCCTCGGGCAGCCACTCGACGACGGCGTTGCCGGTGCCGATGATCGTGCCGTAGCCGAGCACGTCACCGGCGACCTTGGGCCAGCCCATCGCGGCGAGCAGCCAGGTGAGGCTGCCGGCCTTCGTCTCCGACGCGGTGGCCTCGATGTGTTCGGTGATGAGTTCCCGCAGCGGGGCGGTCGGTCCCCGGCGGATCGCTTCGAGCAGCTTCATGTCCCACCGGTACTGGTGGTTGTTGTACGGGTGTTCGCGTTCCATGTCCTCCGGCAGGTCCGGCTCCTCGTGCCAGTGCAGGTGCGACAGGGAGTTGGAGGCGAGCAGCACGGCGCGGCGGCCGGTGGCCTCGACGGCGCGGCGGGTGGCCTCGCCGAGCACCTCCATCTCCTCCAGCGACGCGTCGGAGTAGAAGTACGGGTTGTTGTTCGCCGACAGGGACACCACGGGGATGTCCCACGCGGGGTTGACCAGGTGCAGGGCGCCGATGGTGGCGTAGTCGACGCGTACCCGGGGGTCGCGCATCGCGCGGGTGACCAGGCCGAGGCCGCTGGCCTCCTCGACGATGGCCTCGCCGAGCTCGACGTCGGTGCGGAAGTCGTAGCGGTAGCGGAAGAGGTGCGGGAAGATCGGCTCCACGGAGATGCCGCGCGGGTTCGGCACGCAGTTGACGTGGTGGCCGACCATCGTGATCCAGTGCGGGGCGTGCACGATCAGCACGTCGGGGCGGTGCACCTCCTGGATGCGCCGGCGCAGCCGCTCGTAGGCCCAGCGCAGCGTCTCCCAGCCGCCGATGGAACGGGGCTCGTTCTGCGGCGGGTTCTCCGCGTAGATCAGGTGGGGCGGGTGCGGGCTGAGGCAGCCGGCGACGATGCCGGCCCGCGCCGGTGTGGGCTGCGGGGCCGGGGCGTTGCCGGCGCCGCCACCGGTGCGGGGTTTGGTGGTCGCCACCGGCACCCGGAAGACCTTGCTCATGACCGTCCCTCCCCGGTGAGGACGCGCACGTACGCGCGGTGCTCGGCGGTGGCGCCGAGGATCCGCATCCCGTCGTCGTCGAGGGCTATCTCGTCGGCGGCGAGCGCGGCGTCGTGGCGCAGCCAGGCCCGCAGTGGCGCCGGGTGCACGCCGTGCAGCTCGACGAGGCTCTCCTCGGCCAGGCCGCTGCCGGGCGCGACGTAGGCCAACCGGCGCTGGCCGCGCCGCCCGGTGTAGGCGGGCCGGTCGATGGTGGTGAGGCGCAGCCAACTCCGTTCGTCCCGCAGCCGCTGGCGCAGCTCGGCGGTGGCGGCGCGGTCGGCCTCGCCGTCGCCGTCGAGGGCCACGCCGTAGCGCCGGCGGGCCTCGTCGTCGGTCAGGTAGTCCTGGCGGACGTCCTCGGCGACGGCTTCGGGGGCGCGGTCCAGGGGGTCGCCCCAGCCGCCACCGCCGGCGGACTCCATGACCAGCACGTCCCCGGCGCGCATGGGGAAGCCGGCGATCTTGCCGGGGGTGTCGAAGTCGACCCGTCGGCCGTCGGCGCGGCGCAGGTGGGTGACCGTCGGCGCGCCGGGGCCGCCGTGGCGCAGCCCGTACGGGGGGACGGTGGTGCGGTCGGTCTGCACCGAGTACGACCCGCCGCTGGCCAGCAGCCGGGTCTCCCGCCGGCTGCCGAGGCCACCGCGGTGGGTACCGTCTCCGCAGGAGCCGGCGCGCAGCTCGCAGGCCTCGACCAGGATCGGGATCTCGGTCTCCAGCCGCTCGACGGACTGGATGGTGGAGATGTCGCCGAGGTCGACCGGGTTCATCGCGCTGGGGCCGTCGGATTCGAGGAATCCGCCGTTGCCGCCGGCCGGGTAGTCGTAGTAGAGGTAGGGCTGACCGGTGTGCTCGTCCACGCCGCCGATGAGGTTCTGGAAGGTGGTGCCGAACTGGTCGGCGGCGATGAGGTCGGGTGCCACCTGGCTCAGCGCGGCCATCACCGCGGAGATGACCCGCTTGCGGACCTCGCTGTGGGCGTTGGCCGGGGCGGGGTAGCTGACGTGCACCACCGTGCCGGGCTCGGTGAGCACCCGCAGGGGCCGGAACGCGCCGTGGTTGACCAGCCCGCCGGGGTCGAGGGCGGACTTGACGGCGATGAACACCCCGGCGACGGTCATCGCCCGCGACGAGTTGACCACGGCGGCGACCTGGGTGGAGGAGCCCCGGAAGTCGGCTTCGATCTCGTCGCCGTCGACGGTCAGCCGGCAGCGCACGATCGCGGCGTCGTAGTCGCCGTCGGTGTAGAGGTCGAGGTAGTCCTCGTAGTGGTAGGTGCCGTCGGGCAGCGACCGGATCATGTCGCGCAGCCGCTGCTCGGTGCGGTCCATGTTGGCCGCGACGCAGTCGAGGATCAGCCCGGTGCCCCAGCGGTCGACGAGTTCCTTCAGCCGTCGTTGCGCGGTGTGGCAGGCGGCGATGCTGGATTCGAGGTCGCCGCGGCGTTCCTCGGCCATCCGGACGTTGGCGAAGAGGATGTCGAAGGCGGCCCGGTTGGGGCGGCCCTCCTCGATCAGCTTGATCGGCGGGATCCGCAGCCCCTCCTGCAGGATCTCGGTGGCCTGGCCGGAGACGCTGCCGGGGGTCATGCCGCCGATGTCGGCCCAGTGCATCCGGACGCAGGGGAAGAGGAACAGCTCCCCGTCGACGAAGACCGGGCTGATCAGGGTGACGTCGTTGAGGTGGCTGCCGCCCCGGTACGGGTCGTTGACGATGTAGAGGTCTCCGGGGCGCATCTCGGCGGCGAAGTCGGCGAAGATCTCGGCCACCGAGGCCGGCATGGCGATGACGTGTCCCGGCATGTCCCGGCCCTGGGCGACCATCTGCCCGGAGGGGTCGAAGAGTGCGCAGGAGAAGTCCTGGGCGTCGGCGATCACCGGCGAGTGCGCGGTACGGAAGATCGTCTGCCGCATCTCGCGGACGATCGAGATGAGACTCTCGGTGACGACTTCCAGGTCGATCGGATTCACAGTCATGCGGATGCCTCACTGGGTTCCGGTGTCGGTCCGAATCTGCCGCCGGGAGGACCTGGACTGGTCAGGGCGAGTGGACCACCGTGCGTTGGACCATCATGTGGTCCTAGAGTTATATTATGAAACCTAGCAGCCGGAAAGGCAGGTAAGCAAGATGTCGTACGCCACTGACCCGACGCCCGACGAGGGCGTCGCCCCCCGCGAGTCGGGCACCCAGGCGCTGGACCGCGCCCTGGGCGTCCTGCTGGCCTTCCGGGGTGACGCCGTCGAGCGCAAGGTCAGCGACGTCAGCCGCGAACTGGGCCTGCACAAGTCCACGGCCAGCCGGCTGTTCCGCGCGCTGGCCGACGCCGGCTTCCTGCAACGCAACGAGGAGAACGGCACCTACCGCCTCGGCGTCGCCGTCTTCGAGCTGGGCGCCCGCTTCCTCGCCGGCATCGACCTGCACGCCCTGGCCCGTCCGCTGCTGCACCAGCTCGCCGAACGGGAGGGCGAGAGCGTCAACCTCGCCGTCCTGGAGGGCTCCGACGCCATCTCGCTCTACGTCGTGCAGGGCACCCGCAACGTGCAGCTCGTCTCCCGGCTCGGCCGGCGCATCCCCCTGTGGTGCAGCGCGGCCGGCAAGGCGCTGCTCGTCGACCACGACGACGACGCCCTGCGCGCCCTGCTCGCCACCGTGCCGTTCACGGGCCTGACCAGCAACACCATCACCGACCTGGACACCTTCGTGGCGCACATGGCCACCGTGCGGCAGCAGGGCTGGGCCCTCAACGACCAGGAGAGCGAGCACGGGCTGCGGGTGGTGGCCGCCCCGGTGCGCGACCGGCGCGCACGGGTGACCGCCGCGATCAGCATCTCCGGGCCGATCTTCCGGCTGGACGACACCCGCACCCGGGAGCTGGCCGACGCCGCCTGCCGCACCGCCGAGGAGCTGTCCCGGCAGCTCGGCCACGGCTTCGGCGACCGGTGGGGCGACTGACCGCGCCGCCCACGCACCGGTCACCGCGCGCCGACGCGCGGCGGCAGGCCCACGAGATCGGCCACCGCCGCCGCGCCGGCACCGGGTCGGGTGCCGGCGCGGCGCGGCGGGGCGTACGCCGTCAGAACCGCTCCTGGGTGACCTCGGGCAGGACCCGCACGTGCAGCACCGCCGGCCCGGTCACCGGCAGCGCCGCGTCGAGGGCCGCCTCGGCGCTCACCTCGTCGGTGACCGTCCAGGCCGGTACCCCCAGGGACCGGGCCACCGCCGCCAGGTCGCGCGCCGGGAACCGGGCCAACGCCGGGTCGACCCCGCGCGGGGCGAACTTTCGCACCTCCGCGCCGTAGCCGCCGTCGTCGATGACGACCAGCAGCACGGGTGCCCCGGTCCGGGCCAGGGTGTCCAGCTCACCGAGGCCGGTGAGCAGGCTGCCGTCGCCCTCGAAGGCGACCACCGGCCGCTCCGGGCGACCCACTGCGGCCCCGACGGCGTACGGCAGGCCGACGCCGATGCTGCCGAACTCCCAGGGCGCGATGAACGCGCGGTCCACGGCCGACGAGTCGAGCAGCAGGTTCGGCCAGCCGCCGAACTGCCCCACCCCGACCACCGTGGTACGCCGGGCGGGCAGCCGCCGGGCGCAGATCCGCAGGAACGCCCGGGGGTCGATCCCCGCCGCCCCCTCGACGAACTCGATGCCGTCGAACGGGTCGGCCGCGGCGATCTCCGCGGCCAGGGCGGGGCTACGCCAGCCCGGGCGCTCGAGCGGCTCGAGCCGGGCCGTCACGGCGCGCGCGGTGACCGCGGCGTCCCCGACGATCCCCAGGTCGACGGGCCAACGCGCCCCCAGTGCCCGCGCGTCGACGTCGACCGCGACCACCCGCGCGCCGGGAAAGAGCGCGCCGTGGTCGGCCGTCCACCGGTTGAGTCCGGCACCGAAGGTGACCACGAGATCCGCCTCGGCCAGCACCCGCCGGGTCAGCGGGCGGGCCAGTCCCCCGGCCACCCCCAGGTGGTAGGGGTGGCCGGCGAAGAGCCCGGCGGCCAGCACGGTGGTGGTGAGCACCGCGCCGCACCAGTCGGCGAGCCGGCGTACGTCGTCCGCCGCCGCCTCGGCGCCCCGCCCGGCCAGCAGCACCGGGCGGCGGGCGGTGGCCAGCAGGCCGACCAGCTCCACGACCGCCGCGTCGGTGGGCGCCGGCGACGCGGGCCGGTACGCGACGACCGCCGGCGCGGGCGCGGCACCGGCCGGCACCGGCTCGTCCTGCAGGTCGATGGGGACGTCGAGGACCACCGGGCCGGGCCGTTCGACGGCGGCGCGGAACGCCAGGGCGACGTCGCGGGCCGCCGTGGCCGGCGACGTCACGGGCACGAACGTCCCGGCGGTGGCCAGCGCGAACGGCTGCTGCGGGAAGCTCTGCACGTGCAGCGGATCGCCCGGCGGGGTGTCACCGGCGATCAGGACCAGCGGCGTGCCGGCCTGCCGGGCGATGGTCAACGCGGCGCCGGCGACCGCCAGGCCGGGGCCCTGGGTCACGGTGACGACGCCGCACCGGCCGGTGGCGCGGGCCCAGCCGTCGGCCATCATCACCGCGGCGTTCTCGTTGCGGGCCGCCACGAACCGGACGCCGTGGCGCTGCACCAGGTCCGCGACCAGGAACATGTTCGCGTCGCCGAGCAGCCCGAAGATCGTGTCGACCCCGTGCGCCACCACCGCGTCGGCGATCGCCTCGCCGGCCCTCACCGGGTGTCCCTTGCGAGGTAGTCGCCGGCGGGGCGCAGCGCCACGCTCAGCGCGCCGAGGTAGGAGTCGTTGGCGGCGGCCTCGAACCGGGGCCCGGCCAGGCGGGCGGCCCGCTTGGTCATCGAGCGCCCCACCGGGGAGGTGGCCAGCAGCCGCTCGGCGGTGTCGGTGGTGGCGGCGGCGAGCCGCCCCGGGTCCACCACCTCAATCACCAGTCTCAGCTCGCGCAGCTCGTCGGCGGGGATCCGCTCGCCGAGCAGCAGCCAGCGCTTGGCCAGGTCGGCGCCGACGAGGTCGGCGAGGATCGCCATGCCGCTCCAGGTCAGCGGGATGCCGAAGCCCACCTCCGGGAAGGTCGCGAAGCAGGTGTCGGCGGCCAGCCGCAGGTCGCTGGCCAGTCCCAGCACCGCGCCGGAGCCGATGGCCGGGCCGTTGAACGCCGTGAGGGTGGTCTGCTCCAGCCGGTACCACCGCTCGACCAGCTCGGCGGTGCGGCGCTGCACCGACATCGTGGTCCGGGCGTCGAGGGTGGCCAGCTCACGCAGGTCGGTGCCGGCGCAGAACGCGCTGCCCGCGCCGGTGAGCACGACCACCTCGGTGCGGTCGTCCCGGGCCAGCTCGTGCAGCACGTCCTCGAAGCGGGCGAGCATCACCAGGTCGAAGCTGTTGCGCCGGGCGGGCCGGTTCAGCGTCACCCGGGCCAGGCGCCCGTCGCGGTGCAGCAGCACGGATTCCTCGGCACGGTGTGCGTCGGTCATGGCGACTCCGAGTTCAGTAGGGCGCGGTCGACCAGCGCGGCGGCGTGGCCGACGTACGACAGCGGGTCCAGCAGGCCGGCGAGTTCCGCCGCGGGCAGGGCGGCGGCCACCTCGGGGTCGGCGCGCAGCGCCTCGGCGAACGGGCGGCCCTGCTCGAGGCTGTCGCGGACGATCCGCATGACCAGGTGGTGGGCCCGTTCCCGGCCGAGCGGGCCGGCCAGGCGCAGCATCACCGCCTCGGAGAGCACGAGCCCGCCGGTGAGGTCGAGGTTGGCGCGCATCCGGTCGGGGTTGACGCCCAGGTCGCCGAAGACGTCGACCAGTCGCTGCAACGCGCCGCCGAGCAGGATGAAGCACTCCGGCAGCAGCTTCCACAGCGTCATCCCGACGCCCATGTCCCGGTCGTCCTGGGCGACCATGGTCTGCAACGCCAGGGGCACCTGGGCGCGCAGGGTGCCGGCGGCGGCGATCACCGCCTCGCAGCGGATCGGGTTGCGCTTGTGGGGCATGGTGCTGCTGCCGACCTGGGTGGCGCGCTGCGACTCGTACGCCTCGCCGACCTCGGTGCGGCCGAGGAAGTAGATCTCCCGGGCCAGCTTCTCGGCGCTGGCCGCGACGAGGCCGAAGACCATCAGGCACTCGGCGAAGCGGTCCTGGGTGGCGTGCCAGGGGGTGTCGGCGACGCCGAGGCCGAGGTCGGCGGCGACGGCGTGCTCCAGCGCGAACGCCTGGGCGCCGTAGCCGGCCATCGTGCCGGCCGCGCCGCCCATGCTGGTCACCAGCAGCCGCTGCCGCAGTTGCCGCAGCCGGGCGCGGTGGCGTTGCAGCTCGCTCTGCCACACGGCGCAGCGCAGGCCGAACGTGGTCGGCAGCGCCTGCTGGCCGTGGGTGCGGGCGGCCATCGGGGTGGCGCGGTGGCGCAACGCCAGCCGGCGCAACGCCCGGACCAGTTCGTCGACCTGCCGTTGCACGATGTCCAGGCCGTCGCGGGCGCGCAGGACGAAGCCGGTGTCCATCACGTCCTGCGTGGTGGCGCCGAGGTGCACGTAGCGCCCGGCGTCGCCGGGGCAGGCGGCGGTGAGCGCGCGCACCAGCGGCACCAGGGGGTGCACGGTGTCGGCGGCGTCGGCGGCGAGCATCGCCGTGTCGAGCCGGTCGACGCGGGCGGCCTCGGTGATCGCCTGCGCGGCGGCGGACGGGATGATGCCCAGTTTCGCCTGGCCCCGGGCGAGGGCGGCCTCGACGTCGAGCCAGGACTGCATGAGCTGCCGGTCGTTGAAGACCCCACGCATCTCGGCGTTGCCGAAGAAGCTGGTGACGGTCAGCGAGTCCAGGAAGCACGATCCGAGCTGCATCAGCGTTCCCCCTCCGCGACGAGCAGTTCCCGCGCGGCCCGCCGGTCGACCTTCCCGGAGGGCAGCAGCGGCAGGTCGGCGACCGTACGGATCAGGGTCGGCACCTTGTGCCGGGCCAGCCGTCCGGTGGCGTCGCGGGCGAGCCGGTCGACGTCGCAGTGCCCGCCCGGGACGGTCACGACCAGGGCCGCGACCTCCTCCCCCCACCGGGTCGACGGCACACCGAGGACGCACACCCGGGCCACGGCCGGGTCGTCGGCGAGCACGGCCTCGACCTCGGCGGGGTGCACGTTCTCGCCGCCGCGGATGATCAGTTCCTTGATCCGGCCGGCCAGGGTGAGGACCCGCTCGTCGCTCAGCGCGCCCAGGTCGCCGGTGCGCAGCCAGCCGTCGCTGGTGATGGTGGCGGCGGTGGCGAACGGGTCGTCGGCGTAGCCGTCGGTGACCGAGTCGCCGCGTACCAGCAGCTCACCGACCTGCCCGGCGGGCAGCGGGGCGCGGGTGGCGGGGTCGACCACGGTGGCCTCAAGGGCCGGCAGGACGCGTCCGACGGTGCTCCCGGGCGCCCCGCAGGTCCCGTCGCCGGGATCCAGGCTGATCGTCGGGCCGGCCTCGGTCTGGCCGTAGACGACCGCCACCCGCTCCAGGTCGAGGGCCCGGCGGGTGCGGGTGACCAGCGCCGGGGCGCAGGTGGCGCCGCCGAGGAAGCCGACCCGCAACGACGACAGGTTCCAACGTCCGGGGTCCTGCTCGACGCGGTCGCAGAGCATCGACGCCATGGTGGGTACGGCCTGCAGGACCGTGCACGCGTGCTTCTCGATCTGGTCGAGCACCGGCTCGGTGCGGAACCTGCGGGTGGAGACCCACAGCGCGCCCGTCACGAGCGCCAGCATCGCCCCGCTGCCGAGGCCCGCCGCGTGGGCCAGCGGCAGCGGCGAGGCGATCCGGTCGTCGGCGCGCAGCCGGGCCGCCTCGGCCGTCCAGGCCGCGTTGGCCAGCAGGTTGCCGGCGCTCAGCGACACCATCTTGGCCGGGCCCGTGGAGCCGGAGGTGAACTGGATGTTGCAGGCGGCGTCCGGGTCGCCGACGGGCGGCGGGACCCGGTCGTCCCAGCCGGGCAGCCCCGCCAGCGCGGCCGCGCCCAGGTCCGCGCCGAGCACGTGCCAGCCGTCCGGGCGCTCGCCGGGCGGCAGCCCCGCCAGGGCCTGGGTGACGGTGGCCGGGCCGTGCCGGTCGCGGACCCGCTCGGCGAGGTAGAGCCGCCGTGGCCGGGCGCGCGCCAGGGCCGCGGTCAGCTCGGGCCCGGTGAGGCCGGGGTGCAGGGTGGTCAGTGCGGCGCCCCGCCAGGCCGCGGCGGCCAGCAGCACCAGCCAGGCCAGCCCGTTCTCGGCCCAGACCGCGATCCGGTCGCCGCGGCCGACGCCCTGGGCCGCCAGGACGGCGGCGGCCCGGCCGGCGAGGTCGGCGAACTCCCCCGTGGTCACCGGCCGGTCCGGGTCGTCGAAGACGTACAGGGCGCGGTCGGGCTGCCGGGCGGCGCGCTCCAGCACGGTGAGGTCGAGGGCTGGCGGGGTCACGGATCACTCCTTGGTCAGCAGCAGGTTTCCGTGCTCGTCGACCGTGGCGGTCCAGCCGCCGCCGACGACGGTGGTGCTGCCGTTCTCCCGCACGACGGCGGGACCGGCGACGGCACAGCCGGGGCCCAGGTCGGCGCGGCGCCACACGCTCGCCTCGACCCAGCCGCCCGTGCGGTAGAGACGGGTCGTGCCGGGCTGCGCCGGGCCGGCGGTCGGGGCGGCGAAGCGTACCGCCGGGCGTGGCCCGAACGCGGTGAGCCGGCAGTTGACGATCTCGGCGGGGTGGTCGGAGCGGGTGTAGGCGTACCGCTCGGCGTAGGCCTCGTGGAAGGCGGTCACCAGGTCGTCGGCGCTCGCCGGCAGCTCGGCCAGGGCGACGGCGAGGTCGAAGCTCTGCCCCCGGAACCGCATGCCGACCGACAGGCCGAAGCTGACCTGGTCGGTCTCCACGCCGTCCTCGGCCTTGAGCTGGGCCAGGGCGGTGTCGCGCAGGTCGGCCAGGGCCGCCCGGACGGCCGCGAGGCCGTCGTCGTCGGCGGGCACCAGCACGGTACGCACGTAGTCGTGGCGGGCCTGGGCGGTGACGAAGCCGAGCGCGGAGAAGTTGCCCGGCACCGGCGGGACGAGGACCCGGCGGATGCCGAGCTCGTCGGCGAGGTCCGTGGCGTGCATCGGGCCGGCGCCGCCGAAGGGCATCAGCACGAAGTCGCGCGGGTCGTGGCCGCAGGCCACCGAGATCTCCTTGATCGCGCTGGTCATCTTGACCGTGGCGAGGGTGAGGATGCCGCGTGCCAGTTCCAGCTCGTCGAGGCCGAACGTGCCGGCCAGTCCGGCCAGCGCGGCCCGGGCCGCGTCGGGGTCGAGCGGCACCTCCCCGCCCAGGCTCTCGCTCGGGTCGAGGTGGCCGACGAGCAGGTGCGCGTCGGTGGTGGTCGGCTCGGTGCCGCCCCGACCGTAGGCGGCCGGGCCGGGGGTCGAGCCGGCGCTGCGCGGCCCGACCCGCAGTTCCCCGCCCAGGTCGCGCCAGGCGATCGAGCCGCCGCCGGCGCCGATGGTGTTGATCTCGACCTGGAAGGTCCGGTTCGGGTAGCCGGCGATCTTCCCGTCGTTGGTCATCAACGGGCTGCCGTTCTTGATCAGGCAGACGTCCGTGCTGGTGCCGCCGATGTCGCAGGTGATGACGTTCGGGTAGCCGGCGAGCGAGGCCAGGTGCACGGTGGCGGCGACGCCGCCGGCGGGCCCGGAGAGGGCCAGGTTGATCGGCAACCGGCCGGCCTCGTCGGTGGAGACGACACCGCCGCTGCTCGTCATGATCGACAGGGGGTGGGCGTAGCCGCCGTCGGCGAGGGCGTCGCCGAGTCCGCGCAGGTAGTCGGCGACGGTGGCCCGCACGCTGGCGTTGAGCACGGTGGTGGCGAACCGCTCGTACTCGCCCTGCTCCGGCACCACGTCCGAGGAGACGGTGCAGACCAGGCCGGGGTGCCGCTCCGCCAGCCGCCGCGCCGCGGCCCGCTCGTGGGCGGGATTGCGGTACGAGTGCAGCAGGCAGACCGCCACCGCCCGGGGCCCGGCGGTCGCCACCCGGTCGAGCGCCTCGTCCAGCTCGTCGGCGTCCAGCGGCCGTACGACGCTGCCGTCGGCGCCGATGCGCTCGCGCAGCACGTGCCGGTGCTGGCGCGCGACGAGCGGCGGCCGGGCGCTCTCCTTGACGCTGTAGAGGCGGGGCCGGTGTCCGAGGCCCATCTCCAGCACGTCCCGGAAGCCCTCGGTGGCCAGCACGGCCACCGGCTCGCCGGAGCCTTCGAGCAGCGCGTTGGTCACCCGGGTCGTGCCGTGCACGAACCGGTCGACCGTGTCCAGGCTGACGCCGAGCTTGGCCAGCCCCTCGAAGATGGCCGCCGCGGGGTCGTGCGGGGTGGAGAGGGTCTTGGCCTCGGCGAGCCGGGCGGTGGCCGGCTCGTAGACGATGACGTCGGTGAAGGTGCCACCGATGTCGACGCCGATGCAGAGCATGGCGAGCCTTTCGGGTAGGGGTGGATGGCGTCGGCGACGGTGCGGACCGGGTCGCTAGAACGTGACGCCGTAGCGGCGCAGGGTCCGTCCCGTGACCAGACGCAGGATCCAGTCGAAGAGGTAGCCGAGCAGTCCCAGGGCGATGATGCCGACGAAGACCCACTCGGTCTTGGCGTAGTTGCGCGCCGTCCAGATCAGCGATCCCAGGCCGCTCTGGGCGGCGACGATCTCGGCGGAGACGATCGTCAGGAACGAGTTGCCCATCGCCAGGCGGGCGCCGGTGACCACGTGCGGCACCGTCGACGGCAGCACGACCGAGACCAGGCTGCGCACCGGACCGGCGCCCAGCGCGCGGGCCGCCCGCATCCGGATCTCGTTGACCGACAGCACCCCGGCCAGGGTGTTGAGGGCGACGATGAAGACGGTGGTGTAGAAGATCAGCGCGACCTTCGACGCCTCCCCCGGCCCGAGCCAGATGATGGCCAGGGTGACGAAGGCGATCGGCGGCACGAAGCGGAAGAACTGGATGTACGGGTCGAGCATCAGCCGCAGCCAGGGGATGCAGCCCATCAGCAGACCCATCGGTACGCCGACGAGCACACCGAGCAGCCAGCCGGTGAGGATGCGGGTCGAGGACGCGCTGACGGAGTCCCACAGGGTTCCGTCCCGGACGAGTTCGACCGCGCCGTCGAGGGTGAGCAGCGGCGAGGGCAGGAAGAAGGCGGTGTAGTTGCGGCTGACGAGGTCCCAGATCAGCACGCCGAGCAGCACCGACAGGACCGACAACCCGATCCGGGTCAGCCGGGGCCAGCGGTTGCGGCGCGGGGTGGGCGGCGCCGACGCCCGGGTGCGGTCGGGGACGGTGGGCGCTTCGACGGTCATGGCCCCTCCTTCCGGTCGCCGCCCGCGTGGTCGACGCCGGGCCGGCCGTCGTGGCCGTCGTCGAGCCCCTGGGCGCGCAGCGTCCGGGCCACCTCGGTGCCGATGTCCTCGCGCAGCTCGCGGAAGAGCGCCGCGCAGGCCGGGTCGGTCAGGTCGCGGGGCCGCGGCAGGTCACAGCGGTAGTCCTTCTTGATGGCCGCCGACGGGCCCGCCGTCATGGTGACGATCCGGTCGCCGAGCAGGATCGCCTCGCCGATGTCGTGGGTGACGAAGACGATGGTGGCGCCGGTCTCGCGCCAGATCCGGTCGAGCTCGACCTGCATCACCAGCCGGGTCTGGGCGTCCAGCGCGCCGAACGGCTCGTCCATCAGCACGACCGAGGGGTCGTTGGCCAGGACCCGGGCCAGCTGGGCACGCTGGCGCATGCCGCCGGAGAGCTGCTCGGGGAACCGTTCGGCACTGTGCCCCAGACCGACCATCGCCAGGTACCGCTCGACGACCGCGTCGCGCTGGGCCTTGGGCACGCCACGCATCTGCGGACCGAAGGCGACGTTCTGCCGTACGGTCAGCCAGG
This sequence comes from Micromonospora sp. CPCC 205546, assembly GCF_036902715.1. Taxonomy (NCBI): domain Bacteria; kingdom Bacillati; phylum Actinomycetota; class Actinomycetes; order Micromonosporales; family Micromonosporaceae; genus Micromonospora; species Micromonospora sp. CPCC 205546. The sequence goes on along the minus strand of NZ_JBAKHL010000007.1, from coordinate 180,337 downwards.
GGAACAGCGCCTCGGCGCTCTGGAAGACCACGCCCCGCGACACGTCCGGCCCGGTCACCGGCTCGCCGCCGCAGGTCACCTCGCCGGCCGCCGGGCGGACGAACCCGGCGACCGCGTTGAGCAGGGTGGACTTGCCGCAGCCGCTCGGACCGAGCAGGCAGACCAGCTCGCCGGCGGCGATGTCGAGGCTCGCGCCGCTGACGGCGACGAACTCGCCGAAGCGGATGTCGACGTCGCGGATGCGGATCGGGGAGCCGGCACGCTCGGCGGGCGGGCCGGCGGGGGTGGTGGCGGGGGCGGTGCCGTTGACTGTCACGCCACCCCCTTGACCATGACGGTCGCCGGGTCGGCCTTCTGGGTGACGATCTTGCTGTCCTGCTGGAACTGGGCGATCTCGCCGTAGCGCTTGAGGTCGTCGTCGGTGAAGTCGCGGACCTGGCACTGGACGCCCTCCAGCAGCTTCTGCGCCTCCGCCGCCGGCACCTTGATGGCCTTCTCGGTGACCGTGCCCGCCTTGGCGGGGTCGCTGGTGAGCTGCTCGCACGCCTGGCCGATGGTCTGGACGACCTTCTTGGCGGCCTCCTTGTTGGCCTCGTACCAGGCGCCGTCGACCCCGATCACCAGGTTGTAGACGTAGCCGATGTCGCCGCTGGTCAGCAGGACCTTGCCGCCGTTGGCGACGCCGCGCGACGGCCACGGCTCCCACATGATGTAGCCGTCCACGTCGCCGCGCTGCAGCAGGGCCGGCATCTCGGCGGGCGAGGCGTTGACGAACTCGACGGACTCCCGGCTGATGCCGCGCGCCGCGAGGACCTTGTTGGTGGCGTACTCGTTGACCGTGCCGGGGACGACGCCGTACTTCTTGATGCCGGCCACGTCGGCGACGCCGGCGCGCGCGACGAGCTTGATGAAGCTGGGCGACTGGGAGAAGACCGCGAGGCCCTTGATGTCTCCCCGGGTGGCCCGGTTGAGCAGGCTGGACTCGGTGCTCGCGGTGAACTGGCCCTGCTTGGCCAGGATCGCGTCGAGGCCACCGGTGCCCTCCTGGAACTGGGTGACGGTGACGTTCAGGCCGTTGGCCTGGAACAGCTTCTCCTGGTCGGCGAGGTAGATCGGGGAGTACGCCGGGTCGACGCCCACGCCGAAGTTGACCGCCACCGAAGGGGCCGCCTCGCCGCCGCCGGACTCGGTCGGGCTCTGGTTCTCCGCGCAGGCCGCAACGGCGGCGGTCACCAGCAAGGCTGCTACCGCAGCGCGCAATGCTCGCATTCTCATGGCTACCCCAGATACCTAGCGGCTCATATTATGGTTACCGTTGCTTAATATGGGACGCTACTGCCGGACCGTGGGCTCAGTCAAGAGATTCGCCCTCACCTTCCTGCAACAGACAGTAGCCGTCGATCATCTCCAACCGTCGGGTCGAATCCTCGACCGCAAACCGGGAGCCCGATGAACACGCTGGACAAAGGGGTCGATGCCGGCCGTCCGGATCCACCACCTACCGGACGAACGGCGACACCGATTACATTCCGTAGTCACGCCGGCGGCGGGGGCGGTCGGATCCCCGCCACCGGCACCCGAGCCCGTGGGGCGGCCACGCCGGCGGCCCGCGCGCGCGGCCGAGCGGCGCCGGGCCGATGAGCGCACCGGGCGGAGGGCGTCCGCTGCCGGCACTCGTCGGACTGCGCACGTCGCTGCACCGTGCGTGGAGCCCGACCGTGGCCATCCTCTACGCCCTCGGGGTCGGGGCGGGACAGCGCGACCCCGCCGCGGACCTGCGCTTCACCACCGAGAACTCCACCGGGCACCCGCAACGGGTGCTGCCGACCTTCGCCAGCGTGCTCGCCGCCGACCCGCCGCCACTGGGCGACCCCGCCGCGGTCCGGCACGCGGAGGAGGCGGTGACCCTGTACCGCCCGCTGCCGCCGGCCGGGCGGGTGCACGCCTCCGCCGCCGTCGCGGCGCTGCACGACCAGGGCAGCGGCGCCCTGGTCGAGCAGGTGACCCGGCTGCGCGACCCGGCCGGCACGGTGGTGGCGACCGTACGCCGGGGCATGTTCGTCATCGGCGCCGGCGGGTTCGGCGGGCGCCGCGCCCGGCCCGCCCTGTGGCGCGCACCGGCCCACCCGCCCGAGCACCGGCTCGCCGCGCCGATCCGCCCGGACCAGGCGCTGCTCTACCGGCTCAGCGGCGACCGCAACCCGCTGCACTCCGATCCCACCGTCGCCGGGCGGGCCGGGCTGCCCCGGCCGATCCTGCACGGCCTGTGCACCTTCGGCTTCGCCGGCCGGCTCCTGCTGCCCCTCGTCGGCGACGACCCGACGCGCGTGCGGCACGTGCGGGCCCGCTTCAACGCCCCGCTGCTGCCCGGCGACACCCTGACCGTGCTCGCCTGGCGGCGCCCGTACGGCGTGGTCTTCCAGGGCACAGACGCCGCCGGGCGGGTCGTCCTGGACCGGGGCGTGCTCGTGGTCGCCGCCGCGCGGTGACCGCACCCCGGATCCGGCCGCACGGCGCGCTGCCCGGCGGGGGCGCGCCGTGCGGCAGGCCGACGACGTCGCAGCCGGACGCCGTCACGCCTCCGACGCGCCGTGCCGCCCGATCGCGTCCAACCGGCGGCGCAGCAGGGCCCGCTCGGGTTCGGTGCCGGCCAGCGCGACCGCCTCCCGGTACGCCTCGGCGGCCTCGGCGTGCCGGCCGAGGCGGTGCAGCAGGTCGGCCCGGGCCGCCGGAAACGGATGGTGGCCGCGCAGCAGCGGCTCGTCGGCCAGCTCGTCCAGCAACGCCAGGCCCGCCCCGGGGCCGTCGCGCATCGCCACGGCGGCGGCCCGGTTCAGCGCCACCACCGGCGACGGCGCGAGGGCGAGCAGCACGTCGTAGAGCGTGACGATCTGCGGCCAGTCGGTGCCGGCGAGGTCCGCCGCCTCGACGTGCAGTGCGGCGATCGCGGCCTGCACGCCGTACGGGCCGGGTGGGCCGCCGGTCAGCGCGACGGGCAGCAGGTCGAGGCCCTCGGCGATCATCGGGCGGTCCCAGCGGCCACGGTCCTGCTCGTCGAGCAGCACCAGCTCGCCGTCGGGGCCGGTGCGGGCGTCGCGGCGGGCGTGCACGAGCAGCATGAGCGCCAGCAGCCCGGCGGCCTCCCGCTGGGCGGGCAGCAGCCGGCGCAGGATCCGGGCGAGCCGGATGGCCTCCTCGGCGAGGTCGAGCCGTTGCAGGAGCGGGCCCTGGCTGGCCGCGTAGCCCTCGGTGAAGATCGAATAGACGGCCTGCAGCACGCCCGGCAGCCGCTGGGGCAGCTCGCCCGCGTCCGGCACGCGGAACGGGATGCGGGCCTCGTGGATCTTCTTCTTCGCCCGCGTGATCCGCTTGGCCATCGTCGCCGTCGGCACCAGGAAGGCGCGGGCGACCTCGGGCGTGCTCAGCCCGGCCAGGTAGCGCAGGGTCAGCGCCCCGCGGTCCTCGGCCGCGAGCGCGGGATGCGCGCAGGTGAAGAAGAGCTGCAGCCGCTCGTCCGGCAGTTCGCCACCCGAGCCGGGGGCCGGGGCCGGTCCGGCCCGCTCCGCCTCCGCCTGGAGGATGGCCAGCCGCGCGGCGAGGGCCCGGTCCCGGCGCAGCCGGTCGACCGCCCTGCGCCGTGCCGTGGTCATCAGCCAGGCACCGGGCCTGGGCGGCACGCCGTCGACCGGCCATCGCGCCAGCGCCACCTCGACGGCCTCGGAGGTGACCTCCTCGGCCAGGTCGAGGTCGCCGAAGCGGCGGACGAGGGCCGCCAGCAGCAGACCGCGTTCCTCCCGGAACACCGCCTCCACCGCCGCCGGCGCCTCGTCCGTCCGCCCGTTGCCGGCGGGCGCTTCGCCCACCGCCCTCAGCCCCCGAAGTCGGCGACCGGCCGGACGACGACGGAGCCGCCCCCGCGCGCCCCGGGGCAGCGCGCCGCCCAGTCGAGGGCGACGTCGAGGTCCGGCACGTCGATCACGTAGAAGCCGCCGAGGATCTCGCGGGTCTCCGCGAACGGCCCGTCCGTCACGGTCCGCCTGTCGTCCTGGCCGACCCGGACGGTGGTGGCGGTCACCAGGTCCGCCAGCGACTCGCCGGAGACCAGGATCCCCGCCTCGCGCACCTGCTGGTCGTACGCCATCCAGTCCCCGACCTCGCAGCCGGCGGCGCCGCCGTCCGCGTCGACCGCCCCGGCCTGGATGAGCAACATGTACTTCACGATCCGACTCCCCTTCCGTGTCGCGTCACCCGTCGCGGTGACGCCGTACGACCTCACTACGGACGGGGGACGGCCGATTGGACACCCGTCCGGATTTTCTTTCCGCCGGGTCCGGCGGCGGGCGCGGCTCGCGCGGGCACCGCCGCGATTCCCGCGCGGCGGTGCGCGGACCCGCCGCCGGCCGCCCGCCGTCTACCGGCCCGCCCCGTCGTCACTTCCGTTCGCGCGGGCCTGTGGCAGGAGGTGGCCCAGCCCGGTCAGTTCCAGCACGGCGTGGGCCGGGCTCTGCGGGGTGGCGGTGACGCGCAGGTGCGCGAGAATCGGCGCGACCTCGTGCAGGATCCGCACGCCGGTGCTGGTCAGGTGGGTGACCGGGGTGAGGTCCACGGTCAGCGGCAGGCTGCCGCCGCGGCTGGCCTGCAGGATGGCGGCGCGCAGCGCAGGGCCGCTGACCAGGTCCACCGGCCCCTGCACCCGCAGCACCCGGCCCGACGGTGTCTCGACGACGGCGACCGCGAACTCCTCGACGACGGTGGCCTGCTTGTGGGGGCCGGCCGCCTGGGCGGCGGCCACGGTGGTGACGTTGGTCGCCTGGCCGATGTGGTGGTGCAGGCAGACGGTGGTGCCGGTCCCGGTGTGCCGGACCTCCGCACGGTCGACGAGTCCGCGGATCATCGTCAGGCCACGGCCGCGGCCACCCGGGTCGGCGACCGGTGGGCGCCACCGTCCCCGGTCGGCACAGGTGAGGTGCACGACGCCCTGGTCGTCCAGCGTGCCGTGCAGCGTGAACGTGCCCGGCGTGCCGCGGGGATAGGCGTGGTCCACGGCGTTGGTGACGGCCTCCCCGGCGGCGTGGACGAGGTCGCTGGCGTCGAACTCGCTGGCCCCGATCCGGGCGAGCCAGTCGCTCAGGTGCCGCCGCATCGGGCGCAGCGCCGTCGTGTCGGCGGGCAGGGTCACGTGCAGCGGCGCGACGGGCCGCGGCAGCAGATGGGCGGCGAGGAGCGTGGTGTCGTCGCCGAAGCCGCCGCCGGCGAGGGCGAGACGTTCCGTGACCAGGGTACAGATCCGGTCGGGCAGCCGCTGCGGGATGGTGGTGGCCGCGTCCAGCGTCGCCCGCCGGGCGGCCGCCGCGGCGTCGGCCAGGATGCGGGCGCCGTCGTGCAGGCTCTGCCGGGGTCGTTCGATCAGGCCGTCGGTGTAGAGCAGCAGGACGTCGTCGGCCCGTAGCCGGTGGGTGTGGACGGGGGCGGGGCCGGCTCCGGTGCCCAGTGGTCCCGTGGCCGTCAGCGGCAGGTACCGGCCCTCGCCGGTGGCGTCGACCACCAGCGGCGCCGGGTGCGCGTGGCTGGCCGCTTCGAGCGTCCCCGTGTCCGGGTCGAGTACGGCGACGCAGGTGGTGGCCGCCCGGGTCACCTCGGCCCGAGCCGCGAAGTCGTCCAGCACGGCGAGCACCCGCGGCAGGTCGCCGCCCGACTGCAACGCCTGCCGGGCGACCGTACGGAGCTGGCCCATGGCCGCCGCGGCCGCGGCGCCGTGCCCCACGACGTCGCCGACGGTCAGCGCGAGCCGGCCGTCCGGCAGGGGAACCGCGTCGAACCAGTCCCCGCCGGCGACGAGGTCGCTGCTCGCGACGAGGTAGTGGGCGGCGACCTGGACGCGCGGCAGGACGGGCAGCGTGTCGGGCAGCAGGCTGCGTTGCAGTTCCAGGACGAGGCCGGCGGCCTGCCTGTAGCGGCGTTCGGCGGTGGCGGCGGCGGCTTCGGCGGCCTGCCGGGCAGCCACCACGCCGGTGGCGTCGACGGCCTGCACGATCACCCCGCGTACCGAGCCGTCGGGGTTGCGCCAGGGCGACATGTCGAACGTGTAGAAGGCCTCCGTCAGCCGGCCGTCGCCGTCGCGGTCGGTCAGGACGCGCTGCTCGTAGCCGTGCGAACGGACACCGTGCAGTGCCTGGTCGAGCAGCTCGAAGATGTACTGGCCGGCGAGTTCCGGCACCGCCCGCCGGAAGGGCTCACCGATCAGGCCGCTGCGGTTGCCGACGGCGGCGCGCACGGCCGGATTCGCCGCCACCACCCGCAGCTCGGGCCCCTCGAAGATCCACACGAATCCGGGCAGCTGCTCGAACCCGTCGAGCACCGCCTGCGGATCGCCGGAAGACCAGCGTGTATGCGGATCGGCCACGAACGCCTACCCCTCACCCGTGCGCACCAGCAGCACCCTGTCATGCCCCCGATCGCCGCGTCCAATCCGCCACGTGCCGCTTCCTGGTCGACGGAGTCCGGGTTTCTTGACCTCGCCGGCCGGTTGGCCGTAGGTTCCAGCCCAACATCGACGCCGATAACTGGATCGGTCGGTTCTTCGGGCGCCCCCACGTCCGGCGCCTTCCGGGACCCCTCGCGACAAGGACGGTCATCATGATCACACGCCGCCGCCTGCTCGGCACGGTGGCCGCCGCCGGCGTGGCCACGGCCGTCGCGCCGGTCCTCGCCCCCGGCGCGGCCCGCGCCGCCTCCTGGAAGAAGCGCCTCACCGGCGCCGACCTCGACACGAACCACCGGTGGCGGGTCGCGGGCACGGACCTCGGCATCCCGTACGTGCTGGAGAACGGCTCGATCGGCTACCTGTTCGGCGACACGTTCGACACCCCGTGGCCCGAGGGCCCGCCGGTGCCCAACGACTGGCGCTCGCCGGTGATGCTGCGCTCCGCCGTGCACCCCGGCGCCGCCGGCGGGATCGTCTTCGACAGCGCCGCCCGCGTCGCGGGCAACGGCCGGGCCCCGGAGCTGATGCACAACGGCCACCACGGCATCGGCATCGACGGCCTCTGGGAGGTGACCGTCATCCCCAACGACGGCATCGCCTTCCCCGAGACCGGCCGCCAGCTCGTGTCGTACATGAGCATCGAGAACTGGAACTCCGCCGGCCCGGCCGGGCCGCACTGGCGGTCGCGCTACGCCGGGCTGGCCTACAGCGACAACGGCAACGACTTCATCCGTACGCCGCTGAAGTGGTGGAACAACGGCACCAACACCGATCCGTTCCAGATGTGGACGATGCAGCGCGACGGGGACTGGGTGTACGTCTTCTCGGTACGCGCCGGCCGCCAGCACGGGCCGATGATGCTGCGCCGGGTCCGCTGGGACCGGCTGTTCTCCCCCGAGGCGTACGAGGGGTGGGGTTGGAACGGCAGCAACTGGGGTTGGGGCCGCCCGTGCACACCGATCCTGACCGGCCGCTTCGGCGAGCCCTCGGTGCGACGGCTGGCCGACGGCACGTGGGTGATGTCGTACCTCAACTGCGCCACCGGGTGCATCGTCACGCGCACGGCGGACGGGCCGGACCGGGTCTGGACGGCCGAGCGGATCCAGGTCACCTCCTGGCAGGAGCCGGGCCTCTACGGCGGCTTCATCCACCCGTGGTCCAGCCGGCGGGCCAACGACCTGCACCTCATGGTCTCGAAGTGGACCAGGACGCCCGACAACCGCAGCACCGCCTACCACGTCAGCCAGTTCGTCGGGTCGGCGTAGGGAGCAGCCCACCCCACCCCCGCCGCACGGGCGGGCGGGCCCCCGGGCTCGTCCGGAATGATGCCGACAGCGTGTTGATACGATCCTGACATGCAGTCGACAAAATCGCGCCCGCGGTGGTGGGCATGTTCCTAGCGGTACGCGAGCTCCGGTTCGCCAAGGCCCGGTTCGGCCTGATGGGAGCGGTCGTCGCGCTCATCGCGGTGCTGGTGGTGCTGCTGTCCGGGCTCTCCACGGGCCTCGTGAACGACGGCGTCTCAGGGCTCCAGCGCATCCCGGCGACCTCCTTCGCCTTCGCCGACGGGGTGCAGCACGATTCGGCGTTCTCCCGCAGCGTCGTCGACGCCTCGGCGGTCGACTCGTGGAAGGCGCAGCCCGGGGTCGCCGACGCGGCACCCTTCGGCAACGCGCTGATCAACGCCCGCAGCGACTCGGGCGTGGAGATCGACCTGGCCCTGTTCGGCGTGCCCACCGACTCGTTCCTCTCCCCGCCCGTGGCCGAGGGCGCCCGGCTGGACGCCGCCGACGGCATCGTGGTGAGCCGGACCGCTGTCGAGGCCGGGCTACGGGTGGGCGACACGGTCACCGTCGACCGGATCGGCACCCGGCTCACGGTGGTGGGCGCCATGGCCGAGCAGCACACGTTCGGTCACGTCGACGTGGCCTACCTGCCGCTGCGGGTCTGGCAGGAGATCAAGGCCGGCGTCCGCCCCGGCGAACCCGTACCGGGCGGCACCTACGACGAGATCACCGCCGTGGCGGTGCGGGCCGCCGACGGCGCCGAGGTCGACCTGGCGGCCGGTGACCGTGCCGCCGGCACCGAGAGCCTGTCCCGCACCCAGTCGTACGGCGCCTCGCCCGGATACACCGCCGAGACGTCGACCCTGCAACTGATCGAGTGGTTCCTCTACGCCATCTCGGCGCTGGTGGTCGGCGCCTTCTTCACCGTGTGGACCATCCAACGCCGCGCGGAGATCGCCGTGCTGCGGGCCATGGGCGCTCCGACGGGATACCTGCTGCGCGACGGGCTGGCCCAGGCCTTCGCGTTGCTGCTGCTCGCCGTCGGCGCGGGCGTCGCGGTGGGCACCGCGGCCGGCAGCCTGGTCGGCAGCAACATCCCGTTCGCGCTCAGCGCGCCGGCGATCGCGGTGGCCGCCCTCCTCCTGCTCGTCCTCGGCCTGGTCGGAGCGGCCGTGGCCATCGTCCGGATCGCCGCGGTGGATCCGCTGACCGCACTGGGAGCGAACCGATGACCGACACCGGACTGGTCATGCGCGGCGTGAGCCTGCGCTTCGGCGACGGCGACGACACCGTACCGGCCCTGGACGGCGTCGACCTGACCGTCGCCCCCGGGCAGTTCGTCGCGGTCGTCGGCCCCTCGGGGGCCGGCAAGTCCAGCCTGCTCGCGGTGGCCGGCGGGCTGACCGTCCCGACCTCGGGTCAGGTCACCCTCGCCGGGCGGGACATGACCGTGCCGAGCGCGCGGGCGCGGGCGGCCCTGCGCCGGGAGTTCGTCGGCTTCGTGTTCCAGTCCAGCAACCTCATCCCCGCGCTGACCGCCGTGGACCAACTGCGGTTGCCGGCCCGCTTCGGCGGTCACGGCTCCCGGGCCCGCGAGGCGACGGCCCTGCTCGACGAGGTCGGGATGGCCCACAAGGCGAACCGCCGACCGCACCAGCTCTCGGGTGGCGAACGGCAACGTGTCGGCATCGCCCGTGCCCTGGTCAACCGGCCGCGACTACTCTTGGTGGACGAGCCGACCGCCGCCCTCGACCGTGCCCGCAGTCACGAGGTGGTGGAGCTGCTGGCCCGCGAGACCAAGGAGAACGACGTCGCCACCGTCATGGTCACCCACGACCACGACGTGCTGCGCCACTGCACAAAGGTGTACGAGATGATCGACGGGCGACTGATGCCCGTGCCGTGACGATGGGGGGTTCCGTGCCGAAGATCCAGGCGCCCACGGTGGCCGAGCACCGTGCCCGGCAGCGGCGGGCGATTCTGGCGGCGGCGCGGGAGATCCTCGCGGAGAGCGGGGCGCAGGCGCCGAGCCTGGCCGAGGTGGGCAAGCGGACGGGCCTGGCGCGCCCCAGCGTCTACCAGTACTTCAAGTCGCGGGAGGACCTGCTCAACGCCGTCATCGCCGACATGTTCCCGCAATGGTCTGCGTACGTCACCCAGCAGATGGACCGGGCCACCGGCCCGGGCGGGCGGGTGCTGGCCTACGTCGAGGCCAACCTGCACCTCGTCGCCCAGGGCGAGCACGCGGTCATGCGCGGCCTCGCCGGCAGCGTGTCGGGTGCCGTCCTCGCCGAGGAGAGCCGCGTTCTGCACGACCGGTTGCGTACGCCACTGGTGGCGGCCCTGGCCGAGCACGGCGCGAGTGACCCGGCCGCCGCGGCGGAACTGGTCCAGGCGGTGGTCTACGCGTCCTCACAGATGATCGAGAACGGCACCCCGGAAGCCGCCGTGCTCGCCCTCACCCGGGAGCTTCTGGGCCCCTACCTACGACAGCAGGGCTGAGCGTCACCGCTGTCCGGCGGCGGCCCGGCGGACCAGCCGGCGTGCCTCGTCGCGGGGGACGCCCGTGGCGCGCAGCAGGTCGTTGGCGATGGTCCGCAGCTGGGAGACGACGATGGTGCCGGAGAACCCCATGTCCTGCCGGCACGCCTCGCCGGCCTCCCGCACCGCCGCCAGCACCCGCTCCCGCGCGCCGACGGGCTCCCGGGCGGCCAGGAACTCGCGGTGCAGCATCCGGACCGCCTCGCCGTAGCGCTCGACGGCGGCGGGCAGGCCGGGCGGCACCGGCTCGTCGTCGCGCAGGGTGGTACCGATCCGGCGGACCAGGGTGCGGCTGTTGCGAAAGGCCCGTTCCATGTGCTCCACGCCGTGCCGGTAGGCCCCCAGCGCCCGGCGGCGGCGCCAGCGCAACGGCGAGAACCGGGCCACCTCGTTGGCGGCCTCGACGGCCTCGCTGAGCCGGTCGAGTTCCGGCTCGGCGGCGCGCATCCGGTCGAGCACCCGCTCGGCCGCGTGGGCGTCGCCGCGGGTCAACGCCTCCGCCGACGCGGTCATGTGGCGGGCGAAGAGGTCCAGCGCGGAGTCGGCCACGCGACGCACGGTCCGCAGCGGGTGCAGCGGGACGATGACGAGCACGACCAGCAGGCCGATCACTCCGCCGACCAGCGCGTTCATGGTCCGGGGCAGCTCCAGGTCGGGGTTGTTCGGGGTGAGGGTGGCCACCAGCACGCCCGTACCGCCGGCCTGGGTCATCAGGGCGCCGCCGCCGCGGACCAGCACCGCCACGGCGATCGCCAGGAAGACGATGACGCCGGTCTGCCACGGCCCGGTGCCCAGCAGGCCGATCAGCACGTCACCCACGGCGATGCCGAGCACCACCCCGGCGATCAGCTCGACGGTGCGGCGGGTGCGGTTGCCGATGGCCGCGGCGATCACACCGACCGCGGCGGCCGGGGCGAAGGTCGGATCCTGGTTGCCCAGCAGCTCGCGGGCCGTCACCCAGGCCAGGGCCGCGGCGAGGCCGGCCTGCACCGCGAGCAGGAGGTACGACTGCAACCGCCGGTAGGTCTCCCGGCCGGTGCGGCGCAGCCGGGAGTCCGACTCCGCCGCCTCTGCGTCCCCCGCGATCCGCATGGCCGGGGGTACCCGGCCCGCCGGGCGCCGAACGTCAGACGGGATGCGCCATGACGCCGGTCAGCGCGACGACACCGGGCAGCCGGGTGTCCTGGCGCAGGAACTGCACCACCACCGGCACCGGTGAGCGCAGCAGGCAGCCGTAGGGACGGTCGAGGCGGACCGCCTCCGGGTCGATGAGGTCGTTGATTCGCACGTGCCGGATCCGTCGCGCGCCGACCAGGATCCGGTACGGCCCGACGGGCTCGGCGTCGTCGTAGTAGACGTCCAGGCTCAGCTCGGTCTCCTCGTCCGTGGCGTTGAGCACGCAGAGCTGGTCGAAGCTCGTGAACTCCGGTTCGGGGCCGTGACCGGGGAACGGCACGTGCCCGCCCGGGACCACCCACGTGCGCGCACCGATCTGTGGCATCACGCCTCCTCGAGCAACCGCGCCAGGTCCGGGGTGAGGAACACCCCGTCCGGGTCCAGCCGGCGACGCAACGCCTGGAAGTCGTCCCAGCGGGGATAGAGCGGACGCAGCTCCCGGGCGGTCAACCAGTGCTTCTTGCCCCAGTGCGGCCGGCCGCCGTACTGCCGGAAGACCGCCTCCATGTCCCGGAAGTATTCCTCGTACGGCAGCGAGGTGTTCTGCAGGCAGGCGATGGTGGCGGTCGGGCGGCCGTAGGCGTTGCTGAGCCAGATGTCGTCGCCGGCGATGCTGCGCACCAGCACCCGCCAGCCGGCCACCCGGCGGTGCCGTTGCCTGATCCGCCGTCGCACCTCCGCGAAGCAGGCCGGGAAGGCCTCCACCGGCAGCATGTACTCGATCTCCTCGAAGCGCAGCTCCCGGTGGCGGGGGATGGCCCGGTGGGTGGGGGCGACGTGGACCTCGCGGGGGTCGTCCGCGGCGGCGGAGCCGGGCACCCGCGGCGCCTGCCACACCCGTTCGTCCGGTGTCTCGTCGACGCGGTTCATCACCCGGATCTGGGTCTGGTCGCTGCGGGGATACCAGTAGAAGTCCATGTTCCGGTTGGTGTGCTGCAACTCGGCCAGGTGGTCCAGGGTCCAGGCGACGGGCGCGCACCAGGAGCGGCGGTGCAGCTGGTAGCGCGGTTGCACGGCGAGCGTGACCCGGGTGAGGACGCCGAGGGCGCCCAGTGAGAGCCGGGCCGCCGGCAGGAGCTCCGGGTTGTGCTCCGCGCTGACGTCCAGCGTCTCGCCGGTCCCGGTGACCAGCCGGACGCCGGCCACCTGGGTGCAGAGGTTGCCGAAGCCGAGGCCGGTGCCGTGGGTGCCGGTGGCGGTCGCGCCGGCGATCGACTGGTAGTCCACGTCCCCGAGGTTGTCCATCGCCAGCCCCGCGTCGTACAGGCCCTCGCCCAGCGCCCTGAGCCTGGTGCCGGCGTGGACCGTGGCGAGCCCACCGTCGTCGGCGATCACCCCGGCGAGCCGGTCGAGGCTGGCGAGGATCCCGTCGGTACGCACCAGCGGGCTCGACGAGTGCCCGGAGCCCACCGGCCGCAGCGTCGTGCCGGTCGCGCGGGCCCGCCGCACCAGCGCCCGCACCTCGTCCTCGTCGGCGGGCTCGGCGTACTCGGCCGGGGTGAAGGACAGGCTGCCGGACCAGTTCACGAACCCTCGTCCCACGTCCCCTCCCCGCGACCGGTCAGGCGGCTTACCCGCCGGCGGCCGGGGTAGTCGTCAACGGGGCGCCGGCCCGGGCGCCGGGGCCGGCGACGGTGACGTCGAGGGTGTCGAGCAGGCCCAGCAGTCCGGCGAGGACGACGGCCTCGTCACGCTCCAGGACGATGCTGCGGGTGGCGTCGGGGTCGTCGCCGTCGGGGTAGACCAGCTCACGTCGGCCGCCGACGTGGTGGGTCACCACCCCGATGCGCAGTCCCGCTTCGGTGGTGAACGTGCGGCGGTACCCGATTCCGGGCAGGGGGGTCAGTTCGACGTCCATCACGGACTCCAGGTGGTGTGTCGGGGCCGGGACGATTCGGCCCCGGCACGTGGGGCGGCGCGGTGGCCGGCCGCACGGCCCGCGGTGCCGTGCGGCCGGGAACCGGTCAGGCGGTGAGCAGCAGGCGCAGGCCGGCGAGCGTGGCCAGGTGCGGATCGGCGGGCATCGTGACGATCCGACCGGTCAGCGCGGCCAGCCTGGCCCCGAGTTCCGGATGCACCGCGCCGCCGCCGGTGATCAGCAGCCGGCGTCGCCCCGGCCACACCGGCCGGGCGCCCAGGCGTCGTACCGCGGCGGCGATCAGCGGCACCTGGTCGAGGGCGTCGGACCCGTCGACGCGTTCGGCCGCCTCGACCGCGCGGTCGGAGATGTGGGCGATCTCGGTGCGGCCCCGTCCGATGTCGACGGCGACCACGTCGTCGCCGTCGAGGTCGGCCCGGCAGGCCAGGGCGGCGGCCAGTGGCTCCTCGACCGTGGCGACCCGCCCGCCGAACGCGTGGCGTACCGCCGTGACGAGGAGGTCCTTCTGCCGCAGCGTGGCGGTGGCCGGCACGCCGACCACGACCGGGGAGACGTCGTCGGCCGGCCGTCCGCTCGCCGCGGCCACCACCCGCAGGAGGTGTACGCAGGCGCAGAAGTCGGCCACCACGCCGTGACGTACCGGCCAGAGCAGCTTCGTGTCACCGCTGTCGCGCAGGTCGATGGCGGCCCGTCCGACGGCCTGGGCGCCGGCCGGCGTCCACGCGACGACGGCGGGCTCGGCGACGACCGTGCCGGACGTCGGCGTCCAGATGCGCACCGTGGAGGTGCCCAGGTCCAGGGCGACGGGATGCCGCAGGCCGAGGCGGGCGTACGCGCCGGGGGCCAGCACGGTCACCACCCCCTCGACGGGGTGCCGGTTGCGGCGTACGCCTCGGGTCGGGGTCCGTCGCCGGCGGACCGGGACAGGATGGATCGATCGTGATGCGGGGTCGGCATGGTGCTCCAAGCCACAGGCCCGCGTCGTGGGACGCGGGAAGGCGGACGGGCTTCAGACGGCGAACGTCAGCCCGGGCGGAGCACGGTCGGCCGACCACGCGGGCACGCAGCCGGGGACGGCCCGCCGCGCGCACCGGAACACGATGCACAGCCCGACGGACCGGGCCGCGGCGAGCACCATGAGCAGCACGGTCAGCATCAGCAGCGCCGGCAGCGACACCCGCCTGCCGGCGCGGCGGAGGCCGTGCCGATCCTGCATGCCACCACCATAGCCGGGCGCCCTGTCGATCGACCACGGCGTCGCGCGGCGGGCGGCCGCCGAGACGTGCGCGGCGGGTGGGAGCGCTGGGGGCGTGCGCGGCAGCCGCGCCGGCAGGCGGGTCCGTCGCCCCCGGCGGGCAGGGTCGATCGGCCCTGCCCGCCGGGCCGGGGCCGCGCCGAGGATGGATCGGACGCCACCGTGACCTGGAGATGATCAGCATGTGCAACTACTGCGGCTGCCGGGAGTTCCCCCTGATCGGCCGGCTCTCCGCCGAGCACGAGGCGATCGCGAACGCCGCCGGCCGGCTCCGGGACGCGGTGCGGGCCGGCGGCGCGGACGCGCCGGCGGCCCTCGACGCGCTGCTGGCCCTGCTGGGTCCGCACACCGCCACCGAGGAGGAGGGTCTCTTCGTCGAGCTGCGCGAGGAGGGCAGCCTGGCCGACGCCGTGGAGAAGCTCTGCGCCGAGCACGAGGACATCCACGGCGTGCTCGGTGCCGTCGACCGCACGACGCCCGACTGGCCGGCGGTGCTGGCCGCCCTGGAACGGCTCCACCGGCACATCGACAACGAGGAGCACGGGCTCTTCCCCGCCGCGGTGATCGCACTGCCCATCCCGGCCTGGGACCGGATCACCCCGGCTGCCGGTGCCGCCCGGTAGGGCACGCGGCTCGACGTCGATACGTCGCCCGTCGCCGGTCAGGCGGCGGACGATGCCGCCCGGCCTGGGCCGGGACCGGCCGCCGGAAGACCTGATGATCTCGGGACCTTCGGCCCGGTTGCCCGGCGTGGCGGTTGGTGACGATAGGCGCGGGGTTCCCGCCTCCGGTTGTGCTTCGGCACATTTACCGCAAATGTGGGACTCACGGTGATCTACCGGAGGGATGAGGTTATGTCACGAGCGACCGAGGGGGCCGGGCGGGCGCTGCTGGCCGTGGGCGGCCTGGTACGCCGGGCGGAGGTGTCCGCCGACGGCCGGACGCTGCACCAGATCGGCGGACGCGAGGCGGACGCCTTCTACCGGGACCGCTGGTCCTACGACAAGGTGGTGCGCTCCACGCACGGGGTCAACTGCACCGGCTCCTGCTCCTGGAAGGTGTACGTCAAGGACGGCATCATCACCTGGGAGCAGCAGCAGACCGACTACCCGAGCGTCGGACCCGACCGGCCGGAGTACGAGCCGCGCGGCTGTCCCCGCGGTGCCGCCTTCTCCTGGTACACCTACTCCCCCACCCGGGTGCGGTACCCGTACGCCCGGGGTGTGCTGGTCCAGATGTACCGCGAGGCCAAGGCCCGCCTGGGTGACCCGGTCGCCGCGTGGGCGGACATCCAGGCCGATCCGGAGCGCCGCCGCCGCTACCAGAAGGCGCGCGGCAAGGGCGGCCTGGTGCGGATCAGCTGGGACGAGGCGCAGGAGATCGTCGCCGCCGCCCACGTGCACACGATCGCCGAGCACGGCCCCGACCGGGTCGCCGGCTTCTCCCCGATCCCGGCGATGTCGATGGTATCGCACGCGGTCGGCGCCCGGTTCGTGTCGCTGATCGGCGGGTCGATGCTGTCCTTCTACGACTGGTACGCCGACCTGCCGGTGGCCTCGCCGCAGGTGTTCGGCGACCAGACCGACGTGCCCGAGTCCGGTGACTGGTGGGACGCCTCCTACTTCGTCATGTGGGGCTCCAACGTCCCGGTGACCCGCACGCCCGACGCGCACTGGATGGCCGAGGCGCGCTACCGGGGCCAGAAGGTCGTGGTGGTCAGCCCCGACTTCGCCGACAACGTCAAGTTCGCCGACGAGTGGATGCCCGCCCAGCCGGGCACCGACGGCGCCCTGGCGATGGCGATGGGGCACGTCGTGCTCAAGGAGTTCTTCGTCGACCGGCGCACCCCGCGCTTCGTCGACTACGTCCGCCGCTTCACCGACCTGCCGTTCCTGGTGACGCTGGAGCCGGGGGCCGACGGCGCGTACCGGCCGGGCAAGTTCCTCACCGCCGAGGACCTGGGCGAGAGCGGGAAGGAGGCGGCCTTCAAGACCGTGCTGTGGGACTCGGTCACCGACGCGCCCGCCGTGCCGCGCGGCAGCCTCGGGCACCGCTGGGGCGAGCAGGACGGCCAGTGGAACCTCGACCTGGGCGACCTCGAGCCGGCGCTGACCTGCCTCGGCGCCGGCGAGGCGGTCGAGGTGGAGCTGCCCCGCTTCGACACCGACACCCCGCAGGTGCTGCGCCGCGGCGTACCGACCCGGACGGTGGACGGCCAGCTGGTGACCAGCGTGTTCGACCTGCTGCTGGCCCAGTACGGGGTGGGCCGCGACGGGCTGCCCGGGCAGTGGCCGGCGGGCTACGACGACGTCGCCACGCCGTACACCCCGGCGTGGCAGGAGCCGATCACGGGGGTGCCGGCGGCGCAGGTGGCCCGGGTCGCGCGGGAGTTCGCCGACAACGCGGAGCGCTCCGGCGGCCGGTCGATGATCCTGCTGGGCGCCGGTACCAACCACTGGTTCCACTCCGACGCCACCTACCGGGCGATCCTGGCGCTGGTGACCCTCACCGGCTGTCAGGGGGTCAACGGCGGCGGCTGGGCGCACTACGTGGGGCAGGAGAAGTGCCGCCCGGCGACCGGCTGGGCTCAGCTGGCGTTCGGCCTGGACTGGGTCCGCCCGCCGCGGCAGATGATCGGCACGGCCTTCTGGTACGTGCACACCGACCAGTGGCGCTACGACACGTACTCCGCCGACGTGGTCTCCTCGCCGGTCGGCACGGGCGCCTTCGCCGGCAAGCACACCATGGACCTCCTGGCCCAGTCGGCGCGCTCGGGCTGGATGCCGTCGATGCCGACGTTCGACCGCAGCCCGCTCGACCTGGCCGACGAGGCCCTGTCCGCCCGCCCCGACGACCCGGGCGGCTGGGTGGCCGAGCAGCTCGGCGAGGGACGGTTGCGCTTCGCCTGCACCGACCCGGACGCGCCGGAGAACTGGCCGCGGGTGCTGACCGTCTGGCGGGCCAACCTGCTCGGCTCGTCGGCGAAGGGCAACGAGTACTTCCTGCGGCACCTGCTGGGCACCGACGCCAACCTGCGCGCCGACGAGGCCCCGCCGGAGCTGCGGCCGAAGGACGTGACGTGGCGGGAGGAGGCGCCGGAGGGCAAGCTCGACCTGCTGCTGTCGCTGGACTTCCGGATGACCTCCACGACGCTCTTCTCCGACGTCGTGCTGCCGGCCGCGACCTGGTACGAGAAGCACGACCTGAGCAGCACCGACATGCATCCGTTCGTGCACGCGTTCACCCCGGCGATCAACCCGCCGTGGCAGACCCGCACCGACTTCGACGCCTTCCACGGCATCGCCCGCGCCTTCTCGACGCTGGCGGAGCGGCACCTCGGCGTACGCAAGGATCTCGTCGCGGCGCCGCTGCTGCACGACACCCCCGACGCGATGGCGACCCCGCACGGCCGGGTGCGCGACTGGGCGGCCGAAGGCGAGACCCCGGTGCCCGGCCGGACGATGCCGAAGCTGCTGGTGGTGGAGCGCGACTACGGGGCGGTCGCCGACAAGCTGGCCGCGCTGGGCCCGCTGATGGACACCCTCGGCACCTCCGGCAAGGGCGTGGCGGTCGACGTCACGCCGGAGGTGGCGTACCTGCGGCGCAAGAACGGCGAGATACGCGGCGGGGTGGCCGACGGGCGGCCGTCGCTGGCGACGGACGTGCACGCCTGCGAGGCGATCCTCGCCCTCTCCGGCACCACCAACGGCCGCGTCGCCACCGCCGGCTTCCGGGACGTGGAGAAGCGCACGGGCGTACGCCTGGCGGACCTGGCCGCCGAGCACGAGGGCAAGCAGATCACCTTCGCCGACACCCAGTCCCGCCCGGTGCCGGTGATCACGAGCCCGGAGTGGTCGGGCAGCGAGCACGGCGGTCGCCGCTACTCGCCGTTCACCATCAACACCGAGCGGCTCAAGCCGTGGCACACGCTCACCGGCCGGCAGCACTTCTTCCTCGACCACGACTGGATGCACGAGGCCGGCGAGGCGCTGCCGATCTTCCGCCCGCCGCTGGACATGCACCGGCTCTTCGGCGAGCCGAGGCTCGGCCGCAACGGCGAGCTGGAGATCACGGTCCGGTACCTCACGCCGCACTCGAAGTGGTCGATCCACTCGGAGTACCAGGACAACCTGCTGATGCTGACGCTGTCGCGGGGCGGGCCGACGATGTGGATGAGCGAGGTCGACGCCGCGAAGATCGGCGTACGGGACAACGAGTGGATCGAGGCGGTCAACCGCAACGGCGTCGTGGTCTGCCGGGCGGTGGTCACCCACAAGATGCCCGAGGGGACGGTCTACATGTACCACGCCCAGGAGCGGGTGATCGACGTGCCGAAGGCCGAGGTCAACGGCCGGCGCGGCGGCATCCACAACTCGCTGACCCGGTTGCTGGTCAAACCGACCCACCTCATCGGCGGGTACGCCCAGTTGTCGTTCGCGTTCAACTATCTCGGGCCCACCGGCAACCAACGCGACGAGGTCACCGTGATCCGCCGCCGTTCGCAGGAGGTGCAGTACTGATGCGCGTGATGGCCCAGATGGCGATGGTGATGAACCTCGACAAGTGCATCGGCTGCCACACCTGCTCGGTGACGTGCAAGCAGGCGTGGACCAACCGGTCCGGGGTCGAGTACGTCTGGTTCAACAACGTGGAGACGCGGCCCGGTCAGGGTTATCCGCGCACCTACGAGGACCAGCAGCGGTGGCAGGGCGGCTGGGTGCGGACCCGCTCGGGGAAGCTGAAGCCCCGCTCCGGCGGCCGGTTGAAGAAGATGTTCGGCATCTTCGCCAACCCGAAGTTGCCGTCGATGCAGGACTACTACGAGCCGTGGACGTACGACTACGAGCACCTGCTGACCGCGCCGGCGGGCGACGACACGCCCGTCGCCCGGCCGAAGTCCCTGCTCACCGGCAAGGACACGAAGATCACCTGGAGCGCCAACTGGGACGACTCGCTCGCCGGCGGCAACGAGATCGCCGCCGGCGACCCGGTGCTGGCGAAGATCTCCGACCAGGTCAAGCAGGAGTTCGAGAAGACGTTCATGTTCTTCCTGCCGCGCATCTGCGAGCACTGCCTCAACCCGTCCTGCGCGGCGTCCTGCCCGTCGGGGGCGATCTACAAGCGGGCCGAGGACGGCATCGTGCTGGTCGACCAGGACCGGTGCCGTGGGTGGCGGATGTGCGTGACGGGCTGCCCGTACAAGAAGATCTACTTCAACCACCGCACCGGCAAGGCCGAGAAGTGCACGTTCTGCTTCCCGCGCATCGAGATCGGCCAGCCGACGATCTGCTCGGAGACCTGCGTGGGCCGGCTGCGCTACCTGGGGCTGATGCTCTACGACGCCGACCGGGTCACCGAGGCGGCGGCCGTCAAGGACGAGGACGACCTGTACGCCGCGCAGCGTTCGGTCTTCCTCGACCCGCACGACCCGGCCGTGGTCGAGGCCGCGCGGGCCGCCGGCATCCCCGACGACTGGATCGACGCCGCGCGGCGCTCGCCGATCTGGGACCTCATCATGAAGTACGAGGTGGCGCTGCCGCTGCACCCGGAGTACCGGACCATGCCGATGGTCTGGTACATCCCGCCGCTGTCGCCGGTCGCCGACGTGCTGCGCGACACCGGCCACGACGCGGAGGACGCGGGCAACCTCTTCGGCGCGATCGACGCGCTGCGCATCCCCGTGGAGTACCTCGCCGAGCTCTTCAGCGCCGGCGATCCCGCCCCGGTGCGCGACGTGCTGAACCGGCTCGCGGCCATGCGGTCGTACCAGCGCCGGATCAACCTCGGCGAGGAGCCCGACGAGTCCATCGCCGCCGCCGTGGGCATGACCGGCGAGGAGATGGACGAGATGTACCGGCTGCTGGCCATCGCCAAGTACGAGCAGCGCTACGTCATCCCGGCGGCGCACGCCGAGGACGCGCACCGGCTGGAGAAGGTCGCCACCGAGTGCAGCCTCGACTACGAGGGCGGCCCGGGCATGGGCGGCGGCGGCCCGTACGGACAGGGTCCCTTCGGGGAGTCGTCGGGCACGCCGGTGCCGGTGCAGGTGGAGACGTTCCACATGCTGCGCAACCGGCAGACCGCGGACGGTTTCACCGATCCCGGCGACGAGCCGCGCCGGGTGAACCTGCTCAACTGGGACGGCAAGGGCACCCCGAGAGGGCTCTTCCCGCCCCGCTCCGGCGACGGCGGGAAGGACGGGGACGAACGATGAGCGCACCCACCTGGCGGGCGGTGGCGGCGCGGGCCGCGTCGCTGCTGCTGCGCTATCCCGACGGGGAGGTCATGGCGGCGCTGCCGGTGCTGCGCGCCGCTCTCGACGAGTTGCCGACGGCGGTCGCCGGGCCGCTGCGCGAGGTCGTCGCGTACCGCGAGGGCACCGATCCCGGCCAGCTCCGGTCGACGTACGTCGAGCTGTTCGACTTCCGCCGCCGCTGCTGCCTGCACCTGACGTACTACACGTGCGGGGACACCCGCAAGCGGGGCGAGGCCCTCATCGGCTTCACCACCGCGTACAAGCGGGCGGGCCTGGAGGTGGTCGACGGAGAGTTGCCCGACTTCCTGCCCGCGGTGCTCGACCTGTCCGCCTTCGACGACGGCGGGTGGGCTCTGCTGCGGGAGAACCGGGTCGGCCTCGACCTGCTGGTGGAGGCGCTGGGGCGGGAGCGGTCGGCGTACCGGCAGGCGGTCGTGGCCGTCCGGGAGATGCTGCCGCCCGCCGGGCCGGCGGATCTCGCCGCGGCCGCCCGGCTGGCCCGCACCGGCCCGCCGGTGGAGCAGGTCGGCCTGGAGCCGTTCGGGCTCGTCGACACCACCGCCCTGGGCGGTCGCCGGTGAGCGCGAGGAACGCGAGGAACGCAGCGCAGCGGAGTACCGCAGTCGCGAACGGAGGACGAGAGCGATGAACACGTTGCTGTGGGTGGTGTACCCGTACCTGTCCCTGGTGGTCCTGGTGGGCGGGCTGATCTGGCGCCACCGGTACGACAAGTTCGGCTGGACCACCCGCTCCTCGCAGCTCTACGAGAGCACGATCCTGCGGTGGGGCAGCCCGCTGTTCCACTTCGGGGTGCTCATGGTCCTGATCGGGCACGTGGGCGGCCTGCTGGTCCCCGAGGCGTGGACGGAGGCGGTCGGGATCACCGAGCACGGCTACCACCTGATGGCCGTGTTCATCGGCACGGTGGCCGGCTTCTGCACCCTGATCGGCCTGGGCATCCTCATCGCCCGTCGGCGCCTCACCGGCCCGGTCTTCGCCGCCACCACCCGCAACGACAAGGCCATGTACGTGGTGCTCGCCGGTGTGATCGTGCTCGGCCTCTGGGCCACCGTGCGCGCCAACGTGTCGGGGCCCGGCTACAACTACCGGGAGACGATCTCCCCGTGGTTCCGGTCGCTGTTCTACCTCAGCCCGGACCCGGAGATCATGGCCGGCGTGCCGGTGGCCTTCCAGATCCACATCCTGGCGGCGTTCGCCCTCTTCGCGTTCTGGCCGTTCACCCGGCTGGTGCACGCGTTCAGCGCGCCGGTCGGCTACGCCACCCGCCCGTACGTCGTGTACCGCAGCCGGGACGACCGGCCCGGACTGCGGCCCGGCCGTCCCGGCTGGGAGGGCCCGCCGAAGCTGCCTCCCTCGCGTGAGGGCCGCAGCCGCTCGGGCCGCTGACGGCCACCCCAGGACGATTCGACGGAGAGCAGTCATGAGCATCGCCCGCGACGGAGAGTCGACGCAGCCCGCCCAGGCAGCGGGGACGGCCCCACCCGGCACTGCCGGCGTACCGGCGGCCGGCAGGTCCGGCGCCACGACCCAGCTCGTCCTGGCCACCCTCGGCTTCCTGGTGAACTTCTGGGGCTGGGCGCTGCTGGGGCCGCTGGGCCCGGGGATCAAGGAGCGCCTCGATCTCAGCTTCGCCGCGCAGTCCCTGCTGGTGGCCGTACCGGTGGTGGTCGGGTCGCTGGGCCGCATCCCGGTCGGCGCCCTCACCGACCGCTACGGCGCCCGGGTCGTCTTCCCGCTGGTCACGCTCGCCACGATCGTGCCGGTGCTGACCCTGAGCGTGGTCTCCTCCTACCCGGCGCTGATCGTGACCGGCTTCTTCCTCGGCATCGGGGGCACCGCCTTCGCCGTCGGCGTGCCGCTGGTCTCCGGCTGGTATCCGCCCGCGCGGCGCGGCTTCGCGATCGGCGTGTTCGGCGTCGGCATGGGCGGCACGGCGATCGCCAACTTCACCACCGTCCGGCTCGCCGACGCCTACGGCTCGCGGGCGCCGTTCCTGCTGGTGGCCGCGATCCTCGCCGGTTACGCGGTGCTGTCGTTCCTGCTGCTGCGCGACGCACCGAACCGCGTCCGGCCGGCCGGGTCGGCGTGGGCACGTCTCGCCAAGGTGGGCCGGCTGACCGTGACCTGGCAGCTGTGTTTCCTGTACGCGGTCGGCTTCGGCGGGTTCGTGGCCTTCAGCGTGTACCTGCCCGCGTACCTGAGCACGGCGTACGGCCTGGACGCCGCCGACGGCGCGTTGCGTACCGCCGGGTTCGTGGTCCTCGCCGTCCTCGCCCGCCCGCTGGGCGGCTGGCTCTCCGACCGGCTGCATCCGGTGCCCGTGCTGGTGTGGTGCTTCGCCGGGGTGGCCGCCTTCGCGGTGGTGCAGGCGTTCGAGCCCGCCCTGCTGCCCGTGGCGACCATCGCGCTGCTCGGGATGGCGGTGCTGCTCGGCGCGTCCAGCGGGGCCGTCTTCGCCCTCGTCGGCAGGGTCGCCCCCGCCGACCAGGTGGGCGCGGTCACGGGGCTGGTCGGCGCCGCCGGTGGGCTCGGCGGGTTCGTCCCGCCGCTGGTGATGGGCTGGGTCTACGGGGTGCAGGGGTCGTACGCGATCGGTCTGATGCTGCTCTCCGACGTCGCGCTGGCGGCGGCGGTGTTCACGGCGGTGAAGATGGGCGGCCTGGCCAGGCGCGACGCCTGAGCACCGGGCGAGCACGCCCGACAACTCCCCCGATCGTTACGGAAGCAAGCCGAAAAATCCGGTCGACGGACACTCGCACTGATCCCACAGAGATCAGTACGGGTGTCCGTCGTTCCGTTGCAAGGCTGGCTGACCTGGTCTCTGGTCCCATACCGCCGAGACAGGAGGCTCCTTGGCTATCGTTAGTTTTCCGGAAATTCTTGCTCGTGGATGCGTGGCGCTGCCATACTCCACATCCATCAGGGTCGATGACAACGGGACCGTGGCCCTGCGGCGCGGCCCGCCGCGCGGCCCTCATCCGGCACACCCCCACCACACCGGTCCGCCCCTGACGGAGCGGAACGGCCCCCGGAAGGAGCAGGAATGATCGAGAGGTGCCACCGGGACACCCGGCCGAGATCGCGCTCGCGCACACGCGCGGCCCTCGCCGTCGCCGCCGTGGGACTACTCGCGGCGACCGGCGCCACGGTCCTGCCCGGCGCGGCGAACGCCGGGACCACCCTGGGCGCGTCGGCGGCGGAGCGCGGCCGCTACTTCGGCGCCGCCGTCGCCGCCAACAAGCTCAGCGACAACACCTACGTCACGATCCTCAACCGCGAGTTCAACTCGGTGACGCCCGAGAACGAGATGAAGATCGACGCCACCGAGCCGCAGCAGGGGCAGTTCACCTTCGCCAACGCCGACCGGATCGTCAGCCACGCCCGCAGCCGGGGCATGAGCGTACGGGGCCACACCCTGGCCTGGCACTCGCAGCAGCCCGGCTGGATGCAGAACATGAGCGGCAGCGCGCTGCGCCAGGCGATGCTCCACCACGTCACGCAGGTGGCCACCCACTTCCGCGGTCAGGTGGTGGCCTGGGACGTGGTGAACGAGGCGTTCGCCGACGGCGGCAGCGGCGCCCGGCGCGACTCGAACCTCCAGCGCACCGGCAACGACTGGATCGAGGCGGCGTTCCGGGCCGCCCGGGCCGCCGACCCCGGCGCGAAGCTCTGCTACAACGACTACAACACCGACGACTGGTCGCACGCCAAGACCCAGGCCGTCTACGCGATGGTCCGCGACTTCAAGCAGCGCGGCGTGCCGATCGACTGCGTGGGCCTCCAGTCGCACTTCAACAGCGGCTCGCCCTACCCGGGCAACTACCGCACCACGCTGTCCAGCTTCGCGGCGCTCGGCGTCGACGTGCAGATCACCGAGCTGGACATCGCCGGGGCCTCGCCCACCACGTACCGCAACGTGGTCAACGACTGCCTCGCGGTCCCCCGGTGCACCGGCATCACGGTCTGGGGCATCCGGGACAGCGACTCCTGGCGGGCCTCCGACACACCGCTGCTGTTCGACAACAACGGCAACCGCAAGCCCGCGTACGACGCGGTCCTCGCCGCCCTCAACAACGGCACTCCCCCGCCGACCACGCCGCCGCCGACGACCGGCCCGACCACCCCGCCGCCGGGCGGCGGAAGCTGCACCGCCACCCTGCGCGACGGCACCCGGTGGGGCGACCGGTTCAACAGCGACGTCACGGTCAGCGGCGCCACCAACTGGACCGTGGTCGTCGCGGTGACGCCCCCGCAGAAGGTCTCCGCCACCTGGAACGGCACCCCGAGCTGGGACGGCAGCGGAAACGTCATGACCATGCGCT
This sequence comes from Micromonospora sp. CPCC 205546, assembly GCF_036902715.1. Lineage (NCBI taxonomy): Bacteria > Bacillati > Actinomycetota > Actinomycetes > Micromonosporales > Micromonosporaceae > Micromonospora > Micromonospora sp. CPCC 205546. Next base: position 155,117 of record NZ_JBAKHL010000007.1, on the reverse strand, counting down.
CCAACGGCAGCGGCAACGTCTTCGGGTTCACCACGATGGCCAACGGCACCTGGACACGCCCCGAGGTGCGCTCCTGCACCGCCTCCTGAACGTCGGTGACCGGACGGCCCCGGGACGGCACCCAGCGCGCCGCCCCGGGCCCACCGTGCCGGCGGCCCGGGCGGGGACGCCACCGCACCCGCCGCCCGGCCCGGGGCGGCCTGGCGCGGACCGAAAATCGCTGACTAAAGTCAGGCTTCATGGATGCAGAGCTCATCTCCGCCGTACGGCGGTTCAACCGGACGGTGACCCAGCGGGTGGGCGCGCTCGACGACGAGTACATGGCGCGGGCCCGCCCCCTCGCGCAGGCCCGCCTGCTCTGGGAGATCGGCCCCGGCGGCGCCGAGGTCGCGGCGCTGCGGTCCCGGCTCGGGCTGGACTCGGGACACCTCAGCCGCCTCCTGCGCGCGCTGGAGGGCGACGGGCTCGTCGCCGTCGGGCCGCCCGAGCAGGCCGGCGGCGACGGGCGGGTGCGGGTCGCCGCGCTCACCGAGGCCGGCCGCGCCGAGTGGACCGCGCTCGACGAGCGCTCCGACGAGTTCGCCCGGTCGATCCTCGCCCCGCTGACCGGGCGGCACCGCGAGCGGCTCGTCGCGGCCATGGCCGAGGTGGAGCGGCTGCTCGTCGCGTCGATGGTGCTCATCGGGCCCTGCCCGCCCGGCGACCCCCGGGCCCGCGCGTGCGTGCGGGCCTACGCCCGGGAGGTGGCGCGACGTTTCGACGGCGGCTTCGACCCGGCCCGCAGCAACCCGGTCCGCGACGAGGACCTCGTCGCACCGGCGGGGGTGTTCCTGCTGGCCACGCTCAACGCCGAGCCGGTCGGCTGCGGCGCGGTGAAGCTGCACCGCGGCGCGCCCGCCGAGATCAAGCGGGTCTGGGTGGCCGACTCCGTACGCGGGCTCGGGCTCGGGCGCCGGATGCTCGGCGAGCTGGAACGGTACGCCGCCGAGCGGGGCTGGAGCGCCGTGCGACTGGACACCAACCGCAACCTGACGGAGGCGATCGCGATGTACCGGGCGACCGGCTACCGGGAGATCGAGGCGTACAACGCCGAGCCCTACGCCCACCACTGGTTCGAGAAGCGCCTGACACCGTGACGGCGCGAGCGGCGGCGCGGCCGGCACGCGACCGGCGCTTGCGAGACCCGCCACCGCAATAGATACTTGTCGATGCCCTTGAGCCGGACGTGATCGGGCAGCCGGGCAGCCCTCGATCGAACCCCGCCCTGTCCGCCGTTCCGGAAAGGAACAGCCCATGAGAGCCAGACTCCGACTGCTGGGCGCCGCCCTGGCAGCCGCCACGCTGACCGCGCTGGCGGCGGTGGCGGTCGCCCCGCCGGCGTCCGCCGCGGCCCTGACCGAGGTGACGAACTTCGGCCCCAACCCGAGCAATCTGCGCATGTACCTGTACGTGCCGGACTACGTCGCGCCCCGGCCCGGGCTGCTGGTCGCGGTGCACTACTGCACCGGCACCGGCCCCGCGATGTACGCCAACACCCGGTACGCGGCCCTGGCCGACCGGTACGGCTACATCGTCGTCTACCCGTCGGTGACCCGCAGCAGCCAGTGCTTCGACGTCTCATCCCCGCAGGCGCTGCGCCGCGACGGCGGCAGCGACCCGGTGGGCATCAGGTCGATGGTCGAGCACGTCCGGCAGCGCTACGCCGTCGACCCCGACCGGATCTTCGCCACCGGCATCTCGTCCGGCGCGATGATGACCAACGTCCTGCTCGGCCTCTATCCCGACGTCTTCAGCGCCGGGGCCGCCTTCTCCGGGGTCCCCTTCGGCTGCTTCGCCACCACGAACGGCTCGGAGTGGAACAGCGAGTGCGCCAACGGCCAGGTCATCCGGACTCCGCAGCAGTGGGGCGACCTGGTCCGCAACGCCTACCCGGGATACACCGGGCGCCGGCCGCGGATGCAGACGTGGCACGGGACGAACGACGAGGTGCTGCGCTACCCGAACTTCGGCGAGCAGATCAAGCAGTGGACCGACGTGCACGGGCTGAGCCAGACGCCGACGTACACCGACAGCCCGCAGGCCGGCTACACCCGCACCCGCTACGGCGCCAGCGGCGATCGGGCGCCGGTCGAGGCGATCAGCATGCAGGGCGTGTCGCACAACCTGCCGGTCGACGCGGCGCAGGCGATCCGCTTCTTCGGACTCGACACCACCGCGCCCCCCACCACCCCGCCCCCCACGACGCCGCCGCCGACCACCCCGCCGCCCGGCACTCCCCCGCCCAGCACTCCCCCGCCCCTGCCGGGCGGCTGCCGGGTGGGCTACACCGTCAACGCCTGGAACGCCAGACTGACGGCCTCGGTCACCGTCACCAACACCGGCACCGCGACGGTGAACGGCTGGTCGCTGGCCTTCACCCTGCCCGCCGGCCAGAGCATCACCAGCGGCTGGAACGCCACGTACGCCCCGGCCAGCGGCGCGGTCACCGCCCGCAACGTCTCCTACAACGCCACCCTCGCGCCCGGCGCGTCGGTCAGCGTGGGCTTCCAGGCCACCCACACCGGCGACACGGGGCGGCCCTCCTCGTTCACCCTCAACGGCGCCACCTGCACCGTCGCCTGAACCGGCCGGGGCGGCGGCGACCCCGGCGCCGCCCCGGCGACCCGCCAGCTCCCGGGCGCTCCCGGTGCCGGACGCACCGGGATCGGGCCCACCCGCGTACGGGCGCACCGCCCCCCACAACCGACTGCCGGTTGCTACCGTCCCGGGATGCGGTGGACGATGGCCCGGCGCGGCCTCGCCGTGCTGGCCGGCTGGTACGCGTTCGCCGTGCTCACGCCGGTCGCGGCGGCGACGTGGATCCTCGGTCCGGAGTTCCTGGGCCTGGGCTCGCACGCGCCCGGCCCGGCGAGGCTGTGCACGGAGAAGACCCTGGCCTGCTACGACGGTCCGGGCGTGTGGGACCTGCTCCGGCTCTGCGCACTGCCCCTCACGGGCAGTCTCGTCATCTCGCTGCTGGTGCACCGGCTCCTCGTCGACCGGGTCGCCTCGGCTGTCGCCACGGGCACCCTGGCGGCGTTCAGCGGCTGGCTGGGGTGCGCGCTGCTGACCTGCGCCCTGCTCCACCGCTGACCCGGGCGCGTCAGGTTCGACAGGTCGCCTCCGCGAACTCCTCGAGGCCCCCGGACAGGGCCGAGACAGCGGGGTGCGGGGGTCAGCTGAGCGTGGAGCCGGTCAGCGTCGGGTTGCGGGCGCCGAGGAAGAAGATGCCGGGATAGCCGCGCGTCTCGAAGCCGTCGCTCGGGTTGCGGCGCAGGGTGGAGTTCTCGATCCGCATGGTGCCGGTGCGGTCGTTGCTGACGAAGAAGACGGCACCGCCGCCCTCGTTCGCCTTGTTGCCTTCGATGACGGTGCCGGCGATGCGGACGGTGAACCCGTCGCCGTCGCAGTAGATGGCCCCGCCGCTGCCGCCACCCGGCGTGCCGGCCCTGGCCGGGTTGGCCCCGGTGCCGACTGCCCGGTTGTCGCTCAGGAGACTGTTCAGCACCACCCAGCTGACTCCGATGCTGCTCAGCGCGCCGCCGTTGGCACAGACGCCGCCGTCGAACGTGCTGCCCACGACGTACACCGGCTTGTTCCCGTACTGGCTGAGCACCCGGACGGCCGCGCCGCCCAGGTCGGGACCGGTCCGGTCGCAGCGGTTGCGGACGAAGCGTGAGTTGACCACCTTGAACCGGCCGCCCCGCACGAAGATCGCCCCACCACCACCGCCCTCGGCCCGCTCGCCGGTGGAGTTGCCGTCGGCGAAGGTCAGGTTCTGCACGGTGAGCTGCGGGTGGTCCTGGTTCTGGCAGTGCGAGGTGGTCCAACCCTGCGCGCCGTCGCAGGTGTTCATGTAGAGGATCCGCCGCCTCCCCTGGCCGCTGAGGGTGACCTTGCCCCCGCCGTCCAGCACCACCCTCGGCCCGTTGGCGTTGCGGACCTTGGCGGTGGCCGTCATCCTGATCGTCACCGGGTCCGGCCCGCAGTCGAAGGTGATCACGCCGCCGGCCGCGACCGCCTTCACCACCGCGGCCGAGGTGCAGCTGGCGGCGGTGCCACTGCCGATCGTCCGGGTCGGCTTCGACGTGTCGACGGCCCGCGCCTCGGCCGGCACGTCCGCACCGCCTCCCGGGTTGCCGGCCCTCAGCGCCCCGGCCTTCGCCGAGGGCCTGGGGCTCGCACCCGCGGCGGGCCCACCGAGGCCGGAACGGGCCGCCGGGGCGCCTGTGGGGCTGGTCGCCGCGACCCCGCCGGACGGCGCCGGGGCGACCACGGGGGCCGGCGGGGTGCCGCCATCGGGGGCGGATCTCCCGCAGGCGGGCAGGCCCGTCCCGGCGACGGTCAGGGCGAGCAGGGCGACAAGTGGCTTCACACGCACGCGGTGATGCTAGGGCGTGTGTCGAAGTCCGTCACGACTCGTCCGCCAGGACGCGGTCAGCGCCGACCAGAGGCTCGACGCGTGTCCACTCGGAACGGACCGTGCTCCCGTGGGTCACGTACCGGTGCGGCTGTCAGGGCTCAGACGACGTCGAAGATGTCGAGGACCGTCCGGCGCGGGCTGTGCGGTGGGATGAGCAACGACGACAGTGGGCCGAGGACGAGACCGGCGACTCCCGCCACAGCCCCGATCACGACAGGTGCGCTCTCGTTCCGATCCACGGCGGCGACCGCCGAGGCCAGGCCCCAGGCGGCGAGGTATCCGCATGGCGTGGTCAACAACGCCGGCCAGAGACGACCGCTGCCCGCGACCACCGTCATGATGAACACCACGCCGATGGCGCCGATGCCGGCGGTGACCGGATACAGGTCGTGCTGGACACCGCCGACGATCGCGGCACAGATAGCCAGAGCGGCCGGCACGATGAGCACGAAGGTCATCAGGACGACCAGGAAGTTCCCGAGGCGGGTCCGCATGGTTTCAGGAGACTAGTGCCAGGGCGCACAGGTGCCGCCGCGGGGACGGTCACGGTTCAGGGGCGGGATCGCCTCGGTGGCTCCGGTCCGCGGGTGGCGGCGACGGACCCCTGCCCGCCCGGACCCCGCCAGCGTCTGGTCAGCAGGCCGTGTCGCGGGGCGAGCAGCCAGGCCACGAGGAAGACGGCGGTGGCGACCAGGACGACGGTGCCGCCGACCGGTGTGTCGTAGCTCCAGGACAGGTAGAGCCCCACGGTCGCCGAACCTCCACCGATCACCGGCGCGAGCAGCATCATCACGCCGAGCCGGTCGGTGAGCAGGCGGGCGGCCGCGGCGGGGGTGATCAGCAGGGCCAGGACGAGGATGTTGCCGATGGTCTGCAGCGAGATCACCACGGCCAGGGTCACCAGGACGTAGAGCACGATGTCGAGCCAGAAGACGGGCAGCCCCGTCGCGCGGGACATCTCCCGGTCCAGGCACACGGCGACGAACTCCTTGTGCAGCGCCAGCACCAGCCCGAGGATGACCAGGCCGGTGCCCCCGACCAGGTAGAGGTCCCGGTCCGGGATGCCGGTGATCGAGCCGAACAGGAACTGTTGCAGCGATCCGGCGTAGCCGGGCGCCTGCGAGATGATCACGATGCCGAGGGCGAACGCGGCGACCAGGAAGACGCCGATCAGCGAGTCCTCCTTGACGCGCCGGTTCTGCGCGAAGATCGCGATCAGCAGGGCGGTGGCGACGCCGGCGACGGCGCCGCCGAGCACCAGACTGCCCTGCAGGACGAAGGCGACCGCGACGCCCGGGAAGACCGCGTGGGCCACGGCGTCGCCGATGAAGGCCATGCCCCGCAGGACCACGTAGCAGCCGACGACACCGCAGACGATGCTGGACATGACCGCGATCGCCAGCGCCTTGGGAAGGAACGCGAGGTCGGGGTTGAGCAGGTCGGTGACGAAATCGGTGATCGACATCAGGCGGCCCTCACGAGCTTCAGCAGCGGGGACGTGGCGCTCACCCCGAACGTCCTGGTCCACACCTCGACGTCCTGCAGCTCCGCCGGCGGCCCGTCGGCGACGATCCGGCCGTTGAGCAGCACCAGGCGGGTGCAGGAGTCGACCGCGGCGACCAGGTCGTGGGTCGTCATCAGGACCGCGCGGCCCTCCCGGGCCAGGCTGGTGAACAGCTCGCCCAGCAGTTCCTGGGTGGGCATGTCCAGTCCGGTGAACGGCTCGTCGAGCAGCAGGATGCTCGGCGCGAGCGCGAGGGCCCGCGCGACCAGGACGCGTTGGCGTTGCCCACCGGACAGCTCCCCGGCCGGCCGGCGACGCAACCCGGTGAGCTGGACCCGCTCCAGCGCGTCGCCGACCGCCCGCCAGTCGGCCACGCCGGGACGGCGCAGCAGGCCGAGCCGGCCGGTGCGGCCGCTCATCACGGCCTGTTCGACGGAGATCGGGAAGTCCCAGCTGAACTCGTGGCGCTGGGGCACGTAGCCGATTCCCGAGCCGCCGGGGCGCGAGGCTCTGCCCTGCACCAGCACGCGACCACCGCGGGTGCGGATCAGCGCCAGGATGGCGCGCAGCAGGGTGGTCTTCCCGGCGCCGTTGGGACCGAGCAGGCCCACCAGCTCGCCCCGGTCCAGGTGCAGCCGGATGTCGCGCAGCACCGGCCGGCCGCCGAGGTCCACGTCGAGGTGGTCCACTTCGAGCATCCTCACGGTCGCCCCTCCGACGGTGACGTGGCGCGTTCGCGTTCGGCCCGCCGTTTCGCGCCGCGCCCGCGCAGCAGCAGCACGAGCAGACCGACGGTGAGCAGGACCGCCGCACCCGCCAGCGCCGTGAGCAGCGGCGTCCGGGGTCCGTCGGCCGGCCCGCCGGCGTCGGTCCGGTCCTCGCCGGAGGCCGGCGAGGCTGGCGCGGGGATGTCGGCCGTGGCGGCGAACGCCTCGGCGGCGCTCGTCCGGTCCCCCACCGCGAAGCGCAGCGTGCGCGTCGCCGACACGGTCTCGCCGTCGACCAGGTCGGCCGACACCTGTACGGCGACCAGGTAGACGCCGGGTTCGGTGAAGACCCAGTTGGCGTGGGTGTGGGTGTTCACCTCCGCCCAGAACGACTTGGCCTTCGACCCGGTGGAGCGCCACAGCGCCTGTGGTGGCGCGAGGTTCCCCGACTGCAGGTACGACGTCAGGGTTCCCGGGCCGCGTACGCCGAGCAGGGTCAGCGTGACGCCCCGGTCGATGGTCCGCATCACCCGGGGGTCCTGGGTGTTCCAGCCGAGCCAGACGACGTCCCGGTTCTGCGTCTGCGGCACCACGTACACCCGCTTGCCCGCCCGCACGCCGAGGAACGCGTACGCCGGGTCGTCCGGGACGCTCTGCAGCGCGGCGTCGGACACCCGCAGCAGGGTCGCGTCGGGGTCGCGCCACACCGGTTGCGCCCGCGTGCCGTCGTGGATGAGCAGGGCCCACCGGTCGTCGACGTAGCGGGGGCCGATGTCGACGTGCCCGGCGGCGAGTTCCGCCCGTTCGGTGGCGAGGGGCTGGTCGACCGCTATCGACTGGTCGAGACCGGGCGTCGGTTCCTCGGCCCGCGCGGGGGTCTGTGCCGTGGCCAGCACGATCAGTGTGGCGAGCACGCACCGCCCGATGGTGGTCGTCCTGCGGGTGTGGCGTCGCGCCCGTACTGCCGTCACTGGTTCCTCCCGTGCTCGGCCCCGGTGAGGCAGTCGCGCAGCGACTCGGCGTTGAACCGCATCATGTCCAGGTAGGTGGTGACGTCGTGGTCGAAGGTGTCGCCGTAGATCGGGCACACCCGGATGCCCTCCTCCCGGGCCACCTCGGTCAGGGTGCTGGCGCGGGCCGCCAGGTTCGGTTCCAGGAACACGGCGGGTATCTCCAGGTTGCGGATCGTCTCGGTGAGCCGGCGGCGGTCGGCGAGGCTCGGCTCGGTGGCGGGGTTGGGGGTGACGAAGCCGGAGATCCGGATTCCGTACGCCTGCCCGAGGTAGCCGAACGCGTCGTGGGTGCTGACGAGGTGGCGGCGGGCCGGTGGGATCTGCGCGAGGGTCTGCCGCACGTAGGTGTCGAGTTTCTCCAGTTCGCCCAGGTAGGTCGAGGCGTTCGCGCGGTAGGTGGTGGCGCCTCGGGGGTCGGCTGCGATGAGGGTGTCGCGGATGAGCTCCACGTAGGACATCGCGTTGCGGACGTTCTGCCACAGGTGCGGGTCGATCTCGCCGTGCACGTGCTTGCCGAGGACGGCCTGCGGGAGCTGGTGGACGTGGGTGCCCGGCCGTCCGAGGAACCGGAACCGCCGGTCGGCGGGCACCTCCCGCAGTGCCTTGTTCGGCACCTCGACGACCGTGCGCGCGGGGTCGTGGACCCGCTGGTCCGCCTCACCGCCGCCCTGCGGGTCGGCGAACAGGTAGAGCCGCCCGGCGTCGAGGTCGACGGTGAGGTCGGCGTGCCCGGAGTTCAGCACGGTCGCGCCCGCCATGCCCGGCACCGTGTGCGGGTCCACGCCGACGGCGAAGGTGAACACCTGCTCGCCGACGGGGACCGGTGCGGTGTCCGGGGTGACGGCCAGCCGCGCCCGCATGGTCAGCCGGTAGATCCCCGGTCTGGTGAACGCCCAGCTCATGTGCGTGTGCGCGTCCGGGGGCAGGGTGGCCGTGTCGTCCCGGAAGCCGTCGGCGGGGTCGAACCCGTCGGTAGAGTCGACATGGAAGACCGGGTTGCCGAACGACTCGGTCAGGTACGCGAGCACACTGCCCGGTCCGTTCGCGGCGGTGGCGCTGAGCAGCACGTCGGAGGCGCGGTTCGCGCCCTGCGCCGCGCCGGTGCCGCGTACCCGCATGCCCAGCCAGATCGTGTCCAGCGACACGTCCTCGACCAGCGGGATGATCTCCGCCGCGTACTTCACCGCCCCCTCGGCCAGCGAGATGTTCGGTACGCCGTCGCGCAGGTTCGCGTCGAGCGACTTGATGACGGCCTGCTCCTCCAGGAGCAGGTAGTTGCTGAAGGCGACGTCGGCGTAGACGACGTCGCGGACGTCGCGCAACGACGGCTCGTAGCTGTGCGGGTCCGCCCCGTCGGGCACGAGCGAGCTGACGGCCACCCGGTCGCCACCGACGCGGCCCACCAGGTCCCGCAGGATTCCGGTGGTCGTGACGACCTGGAGCCGCTCGTCGTGCGCGCTCAGGGCCACCTCCGGGCGGCACCCGGTGACCAGGAACGCCATCAGCAGCGGCAGGGCCGACCGGCGCAGCCGTGCTCCGATCCGGTGCGCGCGCGTACGCCGCTCCCGCGCTGCCGCCGTCACGCGGTCTGCCCGGCGTCGGCGGGGCCGCCACGGCGGTGGCGGGTCAGCAGCACCAGCAGGACCCCGACGGCCACGAGCACGGCGCCACCCGCCCCGGCCGTCAGCACCCAGCCGGCCCCGGTACGCGGCAGGGGTCCGCCGCCGGGCCCGGCCGTACCGGCGTCACCGTCGCCCGCACCGTCGGCGCCGCCACCGGTCCCGGGGCCGAAACCGCCGGTCGGGTCGGTGCTGTCGCCGACGGCGATGGTGAGCGTCTTCGTGTCGGTGACCGCCCGGCCGGCGGTGGTGGTGCCGCTCATCTGCACCGCGAGGCGGTACAGGCCGGGCTTGTCGAACGCCCAGTTGCCGTGCGCGTGGGTGTTGAGCGGGATGTCCAGCTTCTGCGGGAACGCCTTGGCGGAGTCGAACAGCACGTCGGCCTTGCCGAACGAGCCGGTGAGGAAGAGGGCGAAGCGGCCGGGTCCGTCGACTCCCTTCAGGGTCCAGGTGACGTCGCCCTCGACGCCGGACACGACGGACTGGTGCTGGGTGTTCCAGCCCGGCCAGACGACGCCCGCCTGCTGCGACTGCGGCAGCAGCCACACGGTGTCGCCCTGCCTGCCGAGGAAGTCGGCGCCGGCGGGCACCGTCATCTTCGCCCGGTCCTTGACGTGCAGCACCACGTCGGCGGTCTCCCGCCAGGCCGGAGGGCTGCTCCGGTCGTCCTTGATCCGGATCGTCCAGGCGTCTCCGCTCAGTTGCGGGCCCATGTCGACGTGCCCGTCGGCGATCACCTGCCGGGCGCCGTTCGCCGCCCTCGCCGCCGCCCGCGCGCCCGCGGCTGCGGGCTTCGGCGCGCTGGCCGACGTCGGCGCGCTGGCCGGCTCCGGGGCGGGGGGCGTGGGCGCGGGTGCCGCGAGTGCCCGAGGTGCCGGCTGTCCGCCGAGCGGCGCCGCCTGCTTCGGCGCTGGCGACTCGACCGGCCTGATCGCGGGGACGCGCACCCGGTAGGTCGCCTCCGTACGCACCGTCCTGCCCGACGGCAGTCCGGCCGAGGCGGTCAGGGTGAGCCGGTAGTCGCCGGCCGCGTCGAAGGCCCAGACCGCGCCGCCGGTACGCGTGCCCACCGGCAGGTGCACCGACCGTCGCAGGGCCGGACCGCTGCCGAGGATCGGCGCGGTGCCCGGACCGGAGAGCGTGTAGGCGGTGAAGGCGCCCGGTCCCTCGACCGCGCGCAGGGTGAGGGTGACCGTGTCGCCGGTGACGGCGCCGGTGCGTACCCCCGTGGTGTCCAGGGCCGGGAACCCGGTGTCGCCGGCGGCGAGCGACCACACGGCCTTCCCCGGCGGCCCGAGGAAGGCGAGGGCCTCGCCGGGCGGTACCCGACCGGCGAGGCCACCGTCCGGGCCGAGCACCACCTCTGCCGGGTCGTGCCCTGCCGCGTCGCGGGCGGCCTGCGCGGCGTCGCGGAAGCGCAGCGACATCGCGTCGCCGTCGAGGGCCACGGAGACCAGGTCCGCGCCGGCCACGGTGACGGCGCCCGGTTCCGCCGCCGCGGGGGTCGCCCCCGCGGCCAGCACCAGTACGGCCAGGGCAAGGCCGGCGGCGCCGGCGCGCGTGCTTCGCAGTCTCATCGGTCGTTCTCCAGGCGGCGCGGTGTCACGTTCTCGTCCTTTCCCGTACGGTCGGTGTCCGGTCGTTCGTCGTCGTGGCCCTGTCCGGAACGGTCCGCGTCCGGCGTCGGGCGGTCGGGCGTCATCCGGCCGCCGGGCCGTGGCGCCGCATCGGTACCGGGGTCGTCCTGCCCGTCCGGCCCGTTCCCGGCCGCCCGGCCGGCCTGTGCCCGGCCCTCCTCGCGGGCCGCGGCCACCGCCCGCACGATCTGCCGCGCCCGCCGCCGACGGGTGGCGACCAGCGCCCAGCCGGCGAGGACGAGCAGGGCCGCCAGTGCCGACTGCGACCAGGGCACCGCCCAGACGGAGGCCCGTGCCGCGTCGACGGCCGGCGGCGGGTCGAGGACCTGGTCGCCCACGGCTGCCGGTGTGACGGCGGCGGTCGCGGTCAGCCGGAACAGCGGTGCAACACCGGTCATGCGTACGGTGGTGGTGAGTTCGCCGCCGGGCAGGATCTCCGGCAGGGCGGCCGCGTCCACGGACCGTCGCCCGAGGCCGAACGGGCCGGTCGCGCGGAGGGTGGGCCGCCCGACGAGCCGCACGTTTCCGGTGTTGCGGACGGTCAGGGTGACGGTGAGCGTGCCCCCGGCGAAGGGGTGGGGCGAGCCGGTGTGCCGCACCCGAAGGTCCTCGACGGTCAGCGCCGGTCGCAGCTCACCGGTCACCCGCAGGTGGATCCGCGCGCCGACGCGGTGGTCGACCGCGACCTGGTTGCCCTGCGCGTCGGGCGTGGTGGCGGCGAGCGAGGCGACGATCCCCCCGGCGTGGTCGCCGGGTGTGGCGTCGCGCGGCACGGCGAGCGTGAACGGGACGTCGAGGCGGGACGTCGCCGGGATGGTCAGGGTGCGGCGGGTGAGGCGGACCCAGGAGCCGACGTCGGTGGGCTGTCGAGCGCCGGCCAGCAGGTCGAACCCGCCCTGCGCGGTGGTGAACGCGTCACTGGCGTAGAGGCTCAGGGTGAGCGGGCGTGGTGAGTGGTTGGTCACGGCGACGTGGTCGGTCAGGGTGGCGCCGGGGTCGAGCTTGTAGGTGAACGCCGGGCGACCGTTCGGGCCGTTCGCGCTCGACGGGGCCACCCCCCAGGTCACGGCGGAGGGAGCCGGTGGCGCGGAGGCGGGCGGCGCCGCGCCGAGCAGGGCGATGCCGGTGGCGATGGCGGCGAGCAGGCGCATGGTGGGGACGGTGTCCGTTTCCTGTGGGTGCGAGTGGAGGTGCGGGGTGGGCGGGCGCGGCTACGGCCCCCGCCCACCCCGCGACCGGCCGGCGGCGCCGTTCAGCGCCGCGCCGCCGGCCGGGTCCGGGCGATCAGATCGCGGTGAGGGTGAGGGTCGCGGTGTAGGTTCCCGCGGCCGTCTCGGTGGGCAGGCTCAGTCGCAGGCCCGCGCCGAGTTGTGCGGTGCCCCGCCCGGCTCCGTCGGGCGCCGAGCCCAGCAGGGCGCTGTCGCCCAGACCGCCGCCGGCCCCGGCGACGTGCGGCGTCACCGTCGGACCGGCGAGCACGCCCTGACCGGACCCCTGGGCGAGGATTCGAGGGCTCCAGCCGAGGTGCCCGGCGCTGAAGGACGCCCCGTCCGCCGCGGTGAAGTCAGCCGGGAGCTGCCCGGACGCGCTCCACCCCGGCTGACCGGCGCGGGTGTCGGTCACCGTCACCGGTCGCAGCTCACCGTCGCTCTCCCACCGGTCGCCGCCGGCGGTGAGCTGCGCGGCCGGCAGCACCACGGCCCGGTCCTCGGGGTCGACGCTGATCACCAGCGCGCCCTGCGTCTCGTCGATCGACGCGGTGATGCTCTGGGAGGTGCCCGGGCCCTCCGGCGGTGACGTCACCCGGAGGGTGACCGGTTCGCTCGTCGCGGCGACGGTGTGGTCGTCGTCGTAGAGCTTGGCCACGTACTGGCAGGCGTCCAGCTCGCGCGTCGCGGTGAAGGAGTAGCTCACGCCCGCCTCGCCCGCGATGATGCTCCAGTCGGCCGCGCCGGGGCACTTGCTGAACCAGTGGTAGTGGTCCAGTTCGGTCTGCGGTGTCTGCACCGCGTTGAGCGTGACGGTGTCGTTGGGCTGGTAGCCGCCCGCCATGCCGCTGACCGACAGGCCGACCTCCGGTGCGCTGCCGGGCAGTTCGCCGACGACGAAGGAGTAGTCGACCGGCCCGGTGCTGACCGTGGTGCCGTTGGTCAGCGTCGCGTCGGCCTGGAACTTCAGGGTGTAGCTGCCCAGCGCGCCGAACGCCCGGTTCGAGTGCGCGTGGGTGTGCACCGGGACGTCGATCGCGTCGGGTAGCCCGTCGTCGCCGCGGAACTTGACGATCGGTCCGCCGAACGAGTCCTGGGTGAACAGCGTGACGTCGCCGGGCCCGCGCACGTCGAGAAGGCTCAGCCGCACCTTGTCGCCCTGGAACACCCCGGAGTCGAGGGCGGTGGTGTTCCAGCCGGGCCAGAGCAGATCCGGATCCTGGGTCAGTGGCAGCAGCCAGACCTGGCTGCCCGCCGTTCCGAGGAAGGCGAAGCGGGGGTCGTCCGGTACGGCCATGGCCGCGTCGGGCAGGACCTGGAACGTGACGTCCGCGGGATCGCGCGTCACCGAGGGACTGACCGTGTCGTCGTTGACCTTCAACGACAGCGCGCCGTCCTCGTAGCGCACGTCCAACGCGTCGGTGTGCCCCTTGGACAGCACCACCTTCTCGGCCGCGACGGCGGCGGTGGGAGCCAGCACCGTGCCGGCGACCACCACCGCCCCGACGGCCAGGGCCGCGAAACCGCGAGCCCTCAGAGTCGCAATCATTCCTCCCCTTTCCACACCGCGCGCCCCTGCGCGCGGTGGTGCATGTGGCCCGGGCCGAGGCGGCCCCGGGCTTCCCGCTCCGCGCGCCGGCCGACGGCGGTGCGGACGGTGGCTTCCGGGTCGCGGGCGGCGACCGCCGACGTCACCACGACGCCTTGCGCACCCCGGGCAGCTCGCCCCGCAGGGCCAGCTCGCGGAACCGGACCCGGGACAGCCCGAACCGGGACAGCACGCCACGTGGGCGGCCGTCGATCTGGTCGCGGGAGCGCAGTCGCACGGGGCTGGAGTCGCGGGGCAGGCGGCTGAGCCGTCGCGCCGCCCCAACGCGTACGTCCGGGTCGGTGTCCGGGTGGCTGACCGCCCGCTTCAGCTCCGTCCTCGTCCCGGCGTGCCGGGCGACGAGAACCTCGCGGCGCGCCTGCCGACGGCCGAGGCTCCTGCGGGCCATCAGCGCGCCTCGCGGAACTCGACGTGCCGGCGCACGACCGGGTCGTACTTGCGCAGCACCAGCCGGTCCGGGTCGTTGCGGCGGTTCTTGCGGGTCACGTACGTGTAGCCGGTGCCGGCGGTGCTGCGCAGCCGAACGATCGGGCGCACGTCGGTCTGCCGGGCCATCAGAGCTTCACTCCCCTGCCGCGCAGTTCGGCGACCACCCGCTCGACGCCCTTGCGGTCGACGGTCTTGAGGGCCTTGGCCGTCAGGGTCAGGCTGACCCACCGCCGTTGCGACGGCAGCCAGTAGCGGTGGTTCTGCAGGTTGGGGTTCCACCGGCGGCGGGTGCGCCGGTGGGAGTGGGACACGGCGTTGCCGAAACTCGGTCGCGCGCCGGTGACGTCACAACGTCTGGACACAGTGATCGCTCCTTGCTCAGGTCGTCACGGTAACGACAACGGTTTTCATTTCTACATCACCCGTTCGGGCAGACCCGCGCCGGGTCGCACGCGCCACCCCTGCGACGCCGGGGCTCGCGCCGACAGCCGCCGCCCGACTAGAATGACAATCGTTTTCAACAAAGTCGAGAGGATCATGATGTCGTCGTCCCCACACGCCCCCGTCCACGACGCGGCAACCGACGTCGGCACCCGCCCGTCGCTGACCGTGCTGTCCGGGTTCTGGCCGGCGGCGACCTTCGCCGCCGCCCGTGCGCTGCTCGCCGCCGACCCGTCGTTGCTGCTGGTGCGTCACGACCTCACCGGGATCCGGGACGGCGTCATCCGCCGGGTGGTCCGCACCGGCGCCGGCATCGTCGAGGACGAGCAGGTCGACCTGGCGCACGGCTGCGCCTCCTGCACGCTGCGCCAGGACGTGCTGCCCACCCTGCTCCGGCTCGCCCGGGACAATCCGGGTCACGACCTGGTGCTGATGCTGCCCGAGGTGGTGGAACCCGAGGCCGTCGCGGCCGCCTGCGCCCACCACCTCGTCGACGGCGCACCGATCACCGACCTCGTCCGCGTCGACTCGTACGTCACCGTCCTCGACGCCGAGCACCTGTTCGACGGCCTGGCCAGCACCGACGACCTCGCCACGCTCGGCATCCAGGCCGCCGAGGACGACCACCGGACGCTCGCCGACGTCGTGGCCCGGCAGATCGAGTACGCCGACACCCTGGTGCTCTGGGGGCGGTCCCGGGAGGGAGAGTTCGAGACCGGCAGGATCGCGGTCCTGCTGCGACGGATGGCGCCGTGGGCGGCGCACTTCCGGGTCGACGGCGAACTCGTCGACGCGGCCGCCCTCACCCGCCAGCTACGCCACACCCACCGGCACCGGCCGGAGACCCCCGGCGTCCTCGCGCGGGGTCTGCAGGGCTTCGCGCTGGGCACGCACGAACCAGAGGCCGACTGCGGCGTGGTCTCCGTCGTCTTCCGCGCCCGCCGCCCGTTCCACCCGCGGCGGCTGCACGACGTCCTGGAGGACGTCAATGCCGAGGTGGTCCGCTCCCGGGGCCACCTCTGGCTGGCCAGCCAGCCCGACGCGGTGGTGGCCTGGGAGTTCGCCGGCGGGGGTCTGGCGATGGGGTCCCTCGGACACTGGCTGGTCAGCCTGCCCGAGGACCGGTGGGAGCACGTCTGCGACCAGCGCCGGCTCGCCGCCGCCCTCGAGTGGGACCCCTACTACGGCGACCGGCACCAGCACCTGGTCTTCATCGGCCTCGACGTCGACCCCGTCGAACTGCACCGCACCCTCGCCGACTGCCTGCTCACCGACGCCGAACTCGCCGACGGCGAGGAGACCTGGCGGACGTACCACGACCCGTTCGCCGGTTGCTTCCCTCTCGGCACCGGGTAGCTGACCGCCGCGGCGGCGTGAGCGTACGCGCCGCTTCCGGGACGTCGGACGGCTCCGCCGCCGACCCCAGCCGTCCGGACGACGTCGGCTCTCCCGCGTGTCCGCCACGCCGTCCGGCATGATGTCGTCGTGTCGGACACGGGGACGGGGACGGGGACGGCCGCGACGGTGCGGCGGTACGGCTGGATCGGTCCACTGGCGGCCTGGCTCGGGGTGGCGTGGGTCGAACTCGCAGACCTGTCGAACGCCTCACTGCTGCTGTTCGTCATTCCCCCGTTCGAGCTCGCGGTGTGGCTCATCGCCCTGACGCTGACGGTGCGTGTGGCGTCCCGCTGCCCCGCACGCGCTGCGGCGACGCTCACCACCGCGGTGCTGCTCGCCGGGGCCTGCGTCTGGTTCACCAACTGGGGAGTGTTCCACCCCGCGTCGTACTGGGCCTCGCACCGCTGGGCGTTCGACGCGGTCGCCGACCGTGCCCAGGAGGGACGGGTGGGGACCTCCCGGGAGTACTACGGCCAGCGCCTCCCGGCGCACCTTCGGGACCTGTCCACCAATGGCCGGGCAGCGGTCGTCGGCCACCAGGACGGCAAGCCGGTGGTGTTCCTGCCCCAGTGGATCGGCATTCCGGACGACGCCGGCGGATACGTCCACCTCGACGCGCCGCCCCGGCCGGACCTGGTCGTCGACCTCTTCGGCGCGCCCGTCCGGGTTGCCGGCGGGCAGCACCTCGGCGACGGCTGGTGGTACGTCCTGCCGGGAGACTGACCACGAATCGAGCCCTTCGAGCCGTTGCGAGGTGCCCCCGAAATGCGATGGCCCTGTCGACGCGGCCGGTGCGATGATCGACACCTGGGTCGCTAGCTCAATTGGCAGAGCATTCGACTGAGTAGCGCGTCCGCCCTCCGCCTGCGCGGTCATGGAGGCGCTTCCTTCTCCTTGTTGGATCGAAGGGTTCGGGGTTCGAGTCCCCGGCGACCCACGTGTTCGAGAAGCTGATCATCCAGAAGACCCTGCGCGTGCCGGCCAGCGCCGGCACGGCCGGCGACGGCGCACCGGTGGCCCGGCAGTTGGACGCGGCGCTGCTCGATGTCGGGTTCTCGGCCTCGCGGGCGCTGCTGGAACACATCGGCGCCCTGGCGCCCGCACCGGCGATGGACCTCGCCGCCACGGTCGTCTCGGCGGTGCGCGAGCTGGTGGGCGACCATGTCCAGCACAACGCCTACTTCATCGGATTCCCGGACGAGGTGCCGGACACCGTCGAGTTCTGGACGGACCGCCTGCGGGCGGCCGTACCCACCGGGGGCGGCACGGCGACCGAGGCGCAGCTGCGCGACGCCGTCGCGTCCGGCGGGCTGAACCTGCTCGACCTGCCGGCCTACGGGGCCTACCAGCACACCTACGCCGAACTGCTGGCCGCGCACGACGACCTGATCACCGCGGCCGGCGACCGGGTGACCCTGCTGCGTCTCGGCGACGCCGCCGACGTGGAGGCAGCGCGGCTCTATCTGGCGCTGGCCGGCAGCGCGACGCCCCACGGCGAGGCGGACCTCGCGATCCTCGGCGAGCTCGCCGTCGCCTGCGTCGACGGCGCACAGCCCGCCGAGATTCCGGTACGGGAGAACCGTGCCGTGCTCAACGGGATCCGGCTCGTCCTCGGCCGGCCGCTGGTCGGCGTGGACACGACGACCGACGTGCTGCGCCTCGCCTGTCAGGTCTCCGGCGGGGACGCCTCGCTCGTGGCACCCACCCGGTTCCGTGCCTTCCGGCGGCCCGAGCGGCGGATGCTGCTGGCCGCGCTGAACGAGGTCGTCCGGGCGAGCCCGGACAAGCTCGGCGACGTCGTGCGCCACGCCGAGCGGTGGAAGCGGCTCGGGGAACGGCTGCACCCGCACGAGTACGACCGGTGGCCGCACGCGCAGGAGGTGTTCGCGGTCGCGCGTGGCGAGCGGCGGGTGCGCACCATCGCCGGCCGGGCGGAGGCGGCGATCCGCGCCGGAGCCGTCGGGCGGGCTGCCGCCGTGCTGTCGGCTGCGCCGGGCCTGCTCCTGCGGTCCGCCGACCGGCTGCTGCGGCTGGCGCCGGCGTCGGAGCGAACCGCTGTCGTCGAGGCGGTCACCGGTGCGCTCGGCTCGGCGTCGGGCCGGGTGCTCCTGTCGCTGCGCGAGCACGTCGACAACCGGCTGACGCCCGCGTCCGCCCGGATGTACGCGAGCCGCTCCCGCAACGCGTGGGTCGGGCCCGACGAGCGGCCACCGCTGCCGGCCGGGCTGGTGGCCGAGCTGTCGTCGCTGCTCGATGCCGAGATCACCGCCCGGCTGCCGGCGCTGCGACGACCGCTGATGGTCGACCCGGCGGTGCTCGACGTCGCGCTGCCGCTGTCCGGCAAGGCGACCGAGGGGGGTTTCGCGGTGCTGCCGAGGGGCTCCCGGGCGTCGGTCTCCGGTGAGCTGCTGCGCTTCTTCACGTACTGGCGTCAGCGCAGTCGTCGTACCGACTACGACCTGTCGGTGCTGCTGCTCGACGACCGGTTCCACAGTGCGGGCCAGGTGTCGTGGACGAACTACCGCCACGACGGCGTGGTGCACTCCGGCGACGTCACCGACGCGACGAACGGTGCGACCGAGTTCATCGACGTGCCGCTGACCGCCCGCGGGCACTATGTGGTTCCCCAGGTCAACATCTATTCGGGCGAGTCGTTCGACGAGGTCGCCGAGTCGATGTTCGGATACCAGACCCGCGCCCGGGACCAGCTCGGCGCGCCCTTCGACGCACGGACCGTGCGGGCGCGCTCGCACCTGCGGGGCCAGGGCCGGGTCGCGCTGCCGATGGTGTTCGCGAGGAACGAGCATGGCTGGCAGGCCGTGTGGCTGCACCTGTACCTGCGGGGCATGCCGTCGTTCAACCGGGTGGAGGGGAACACGTTCACCACGGCCGACCGGGTACGCGCGCTGATGCAGCGGCGTCACCTCACCGTGTCGTACCTCGTCGACCGCTGGCGCGCGGGGGGCGAGGTGACGATGTGGAACGGCCGGCTGCCGGACGAGCCGGTCACCTTCGTCGGCATCGACGCGCCCGAGGGCCTGCCGGACGGATCGGAGGCATATACACTTGACCGGCTCAGTGAGCTGATCCCTGAGTGAGCGGCGAGAGCCGAGGCCATGCGGGCGCTTCCTCCTATTCCGTTCGATTCGGGAACTCCGCGCAAGCGGAGATCTGGTATTCAGCACCCGTGCTCTCCTCGGCCCTCGCCCGCGGGGGTTCGCCAACCGGCACGTCGTCGGCTCCGTGCGACGACACCGCACCCACCGTCTGATCGGTCGGCGGTAGCCGCAGCAGACCAGCGCGGCCTTCTGCGGCTCGGGAAGCCGCCACGCCCGGCCCGGCGGCACCCACCACCCGCCCTTGTGCCAGTCCAGCCGTAGCGCGTCGAACGCGGGAGGCACCGGAACGTCGTCGGCGGGCACGGGCGTCACGCGGCTGGTCGGTCCACTGTGGACGTGGGCTATGCTCTCCGGCGGGCCTGGCGGCTCGAGCGGCACGTGCGGCGGAAACAGCGACCGGCAACGGTGCCCGACGTCGGATGCGACCGGGTGACCTGCGGTGACCCGCGCACCCGGGCCGCTTGAGCGGGTGCTCCCGCCGTCGCCGCTGCCTGCGCCCCTCGCTGCCACATCGACGAAGGACCGACATGTACGACGCGATCGTCATCGGCGCCCGCTGTGCAGGCGCGTCCACCGCCCTGCTGCTCGCCCGGCGTGGACACCGGGTGCTGGTGGTGGACCGCTCCTCGTTTCCCAGCGACGTCATCTCGACGCACTTCCTCTGGCCGCACGGGATGTCCTACCTGAACCGGTGGGGACTGCTGGAACAGGTCCTGGCGGTCACTCCGGCGCACACCACGGTCGAAGTGGTCAACGACGGCATCTCGTTGACCGGCTCGGTGCCGGTCGAACTGCTGCGCGAGTACTTCCGGGACCTGCACGGCGACGACTCGGGCGTGGTGCAGAGCTGTGCGTCCGTGCGGCGCCGGGTGCTCGACGAGATCCTCGTGGGCGCGGCGGCCAGGGCCGGCGCCGAGGTACGCACCGGCTTCACCGTCCGTGAGCTGATCGTCGAGGACGGGCAGGTCGTCGGCGTCCGGGGCCGTGCGGTCGACGGAGAGCTGGTCGAGGAACGGGCCCGGATCGTGGTCGGGGCCGATGGCCGGAACTCCTTCGTCGCCCGCGCCCTCGCGTTGCCGAAGTACGACGAGCGGCCCCGCTGCACGTTCGCCTACTGGAGCTACTGGTCCGGCTTCGACCTCGGCCCGCCACAGCTGCACCGGCGCGGCCGGCTGGCCTGTGCGGTGGTGCCCACCAACTTCAACCAGAACATGGTCCTGGTGTGGGGCCCGAGTGAGTGGTCGCGGGAGTTCCGCCACGACGTCCCCGGCAACTACCAGAAGGCGCTGGACTTCGTCAGTCCGGAGCTGGGCGACGTGGTGCGCACCAAGGGAACCCGGGAGGAGCGCATCTACGGCACCCTGGACCAGTCGGCCTTCCTCCGGCCGCTGCACGGGCCCGGCTGGGTGCTCGTCGGTGACGCCGAGTCGGCCAAGGACCAGTGCACCGCGATCGGCATGACCCACGCCTTCCGCGACGCCGAGCTGGTCAGCGTCGCGCTCGACCGGTGGCTGCGCGGTGACACGTCGGTCGACGAGGCCATGACCGCCTACGGGGACCGCCGGCGCAGCCAGAACGCCGCCGCCTACCACGACTACGTCTGCACGCTCGCCGAGATGCGCCCGTACCGGCACGACGAGTTGCAACTGTTCGTCGCGTTGCGGGGCAACCAGCAGGAGACCGACCGGTTCATCGCCACGCACGCCGACGTCGCGCCGGTGTCGGAGTTCTTCCAGGCATCCAACCTCTTCCTGCTCAACGACGCCGCGAAGGAGTCCTCCGCCGACCACGCGGTCTTCGAGGACTTCGCGGAGACCTCCCGCAGCTACCAGCAGAACCTCTTCGCCTGATGAACCACCAGGGAGACGACACCGTGACCATCGAGCTGGACGAGCGTGAAGACGGCGAACTGATCGGCATCATCCTCAAGGCGGCACGCTGCGGGGACTTCGAGACCATGGCCCGTACCGCGGCCGAGGTCTCCGAGATGACCCGCAACTGGGCCACCCACATCCCGTGGGACGACCTCGCGTCGCTCGAGGGCGCCGACGACGAGCTGGCCCGGGTGGTCGTCGACCTCACCGAGATGTGGGAGCCGGCCCACCTGCGCAACCCCGTCGACCCCGACGAGGAGTACGCCCTGGACAAGAACGCGTACGACTTCTACCGGCCCGCCGGGCGCAACCTGCTGACCCGCACCGGGGACTTCTACGGCTGGGTGCAGGCCCGTCGCCGTACGGAGACGTGGCAGTACTCCCGGGTGCTGGAGGCGGCACCGGACAGCGTCGCCCAGATCACCAACGACCTGGGCCGGCGGGCCCGCGGCATCAACTTCAACTCGCAGGACTACCTGTCGTTCAACACCCACCCGGCGATCCGGGAGGCGGCGGCCAGGGCGATGCACGACTACGGGCCGCACAGCGCCGGCTCGCCGATGGTGCTCGGCAACACCCGCATCTCCGACGATCTGGAGGCGGCCCTCGGCGACCTGGTCGGCCTCGACCACGTGACGCTCTTCCCGACCGGCTGGGCGGCCGGGTTCGGCGCGGTCGTCGGTCTGGTCCGGCAGTCCGACCACGTCCTGATCGACCGGCTGGCCCACTCCTGCCTCCAGCAGGGGGCGCGGGCGGCCACCCGGAACGTGGTCCGCTACGAGCACCTCAACGTCGAGGCGGTACGCCGGCACCTGACCGAGATCCGGGCCACCGACACCCGCAACGGCATCCTGGTCGTCACCGACGGGCTCTTCTCGGTGGACGCGGACTGGCCGGACCTCGTCACCCTGCAACGCGTCTGCCGGGAACACGACGCCACGCTGCTGGTCGACGTGGCGCACGACCTGGGCGCGATGGGGCCCGGCGGCACGGGCGTGCTGGGCATGCAGGGCCTGCTCGGCAGCGTCGACATCGTGATGGGCGCCTTCTCCAAGACGTTCTGCTCCAACGGTGGCTTCGTGGCCTCCCACTCGCCCGCGTTGAAGCAGTACATCAAGATGTTCGGCGGCTCGCACTTCTTCTCGAACGCGCTGTCGCCGGTGCAGACCGCGGTGGTGCGGGAGGCCACCAGGATCATCCGCTCGGCCGAGGGGGACGCGCTGCGGGCCCGGCTGTTCACCGCGATCCACGCCCTGCGCGACGAGCTGACCGGCCGGGGTCTGACCTGCATGGGCGAGCCGTCGCCGATCGTGCCGCTCCTGATCGGCAACGAGAAGCTGGCGCGCACGGCGAACCGCCTGCTCTTCGACCGGGGGGTGCTGGCGTTCATGGTCGAGTTCCCGGTGACCCCGACCGGCTCGTCCCGGTTCCGGCTTCAGGTGCAGGCCGGGCACCGGCCCGAGGAGGCCCGCGAGGCGGCCCGCATCATCGAAGGCGCCATCGCCGACTCCCGGGCGTACCTCTCCAGCGCCTTCGGCAGCGCTCCCCGCTAGCGTTCGCTGGTCGCCGCCGGTCGCTGCCCGGGCTCAGGCCGCCTCCAACTCCCGCTTCAACCGGCGCAGGGTCTCACGCATGCCGTTGCGGTTGGCGGTCGGGCGGTCGCCCGCCACCTTCCCGGTGAAGATCCGGCCGAGCAGGTGGGCCGCCCCGTTGCGCCGGTCCTGCCAGTACTCGGTCACCTGCGTGCCACCGTCGGCCTCGCCGAACCGGTAGCCCCAGCGGGCCACCGGCTGACCGAAGGTCGTGACGTCGAAGGCGAACTCGCTGCCCGGCGTCGCGGTGACGACCCGGCAGGTGGTGAACCACAGCAACGGACCCCGACGGTTCCAGCCGACGAACCGTCGGGGCTGCCCGCCGTCGTCGCGCCGGGTGACCCAGACCGCGACGCACTCCGGGCTCCATCGGGCCATCCGCCGCACCTCGGCGACGGCCGCGTAGACCGTCTCCGCCGATGCCGCGACGGTGATCTGTTCGGCGATCTCCGGAGCGTGCCCGGCTGCCCGCGTCATGCCGCAACCACAGGTGTCATTCGTTCCTCCACGGGAGGTACTCGGGCAGGTCGCTGCTGACCCGCCCGGGGAAGGCGGGAGCGCGGCGCTGCCGGAAGGAGTCGAAGCCCTCCCTCGCGTCCGCGCTGGTCAGCGCCTCGGCGGAGAGCCGGGAGTCCAGCCGGTGCGCCGGGTACGGCGAGTCCAGCGCGCTGGTGCGGTACAGCATCTGCCGGATGACCGCCACGGACACCGGCGCGGTGGTGGCGATGATGGTCCGCGCGAGCTGGTAGGCCTTGTCGAGCAGGTGCTCCGGCTCGTGGACGCTGTGCACCAGCCCGGCCGAGAGCGCCTCGGCGGCGTCGAACGCGCGTCCGCTGATCATCCAGTCCAGCGCGCAGCCCATCCCGACCAGCCGCGGGAGGAACCAGGTGGACGCGCCCTCGGCGTAGATGCCGCGCCGGCTGAAGACGTACCCGAATCGCGCGTCGGTGGCGGCGAGCCGGTAGTCGGCCGGCAGGATGATGGTGGCGCCCGCGCCGACGGCCGCGCCCCGGATGGCGGCGATGACCGGCTTGTTCATCGCGAAGATCCGCATCGAGCACCGCCCCGCCGGCTCCGCCCACTCGGCCTCGGGGTCGTCGGGGGTGTCGAACTCCGTCACGGACGGGTCCAGCCCGGCGCAGAAGTGCTCCCCCGTGCCGGTCAGGACGACGACCCGGACGTCGTCGTCGCGGTCGGCACGGTCGAACGCGTGGGCGAGTTCGTCGGCCATCCGCAGGGTGTAGCCGTTGCGCTCCTCGGGACGGTTGAGCGAGACCGTGGCGATCCGGTCCGAAACGGAATAGATGATCTCGCGGTACGTGTCCACGCCCGGCACCATAGAGCAAGGTCAACGCCCTGGACAATGCTCAAGGGGTCGGCTGTTCGGTCACCGTCGCCTGTCCTGAGTAGACCATTGTCCGGTCGGTGCCGTTCGGGCAGACTTCCGCCGTGTCCTCCAGTGTCTTCGAGATCTACCGCCGCCATCTCGGCGAGGGGCTGGGCCGGGTCGCCGCCATGCTCCAGACACCACTGGAGGTCGGCGCCACCGGCGCCGTGGTGCACACCGCGGACGGTCGCCAGCTGCTGAACTGCGCCGGCTACGGCGTGTTCTTCGTCGGTGCCGGCAATCCGGTCGTGCTCGCGGCGGTGCGCGACCAGCTCGAACGGCAGGCGTTGTCCACCCGGGTGCTGCTCAACGAGCCCGCCGCGCGGGCCGCCGAGGCGTTGACCTCGGTGGCGCCGCCGGGCCTGGTCAAGGTGCACTTCTCCAACTCGGGCGCGGAGGCGGTGGAGACCGCGATCAAGATCGCCCGGGCGAACGGGCGACACCGGCTGGTCTCCATGCACAGCGGATACCACGGCAAGACGGTCGGCGCGCTGTCGCTCACCGCCCGGGCGCTCTACCAGGATCCGTTCCGCCCGCTGCTGCCCGAGGTCACCCACGTCCGGTTCGGCGACCTGGACGAACTGGCCGCCGTCGTCGACCGTGACGTCTGCGTGGTCGTCGAACCGGTGCAGAGCGAGGCCGGGGTGATCATCCCGGAGCCCGGCTATCTCAAGGCGGTCGAGGCGCTGTGCCGCGACCGGGGGGCGATGCTCGTCCTGGACGAGGTGATGACCGGCCTGGGACGGCTCGGGACCTGGTGGGCAGCCGACCTCGAGGGCGTACGGCCGGACGTCCTGCTCGTCGGCAAGGCGCTCAGCGGCGGGCTGGTGCCGGTCGCGGCGACCCTGGCGACCGCGGAGGCCTTCGCCCCGTTCGACAAGGACCCCTACCTGCACACGTCCACGTTCTCCGCGAATCCCCTCGCCATGGCCGCCGTCCGCGCGACGGTCGAGGTGATCAGGGACGAGAAGCTGGTGGACCGGGCGGCCGAGCTGGGCGCGCGGCTGCTCGCGGCGATCACCGGGGCGCTGCGGTCGATCGGGCACCTGGTGGCCGACGTACGCGGCGTCGGGCTGCTCATCGCAGTGGAGTTCCGCGACGCGATGCACGCCGCGGAGTTCCTGATGGACCTGCTCGACAACGACGTGGTCGTCAACCACTCGATGAACGCGCACCCGGTGCTGCGGCTGACCCCACCCGCCACCATGACCGCCGACGAGGAGACGCGACTGGTCGCCTCGTTCGAGCGGGCCTGCGCCGCCCTGGCCGCGCGGTTCCCCGTCACCGGAAGCGACTCCCCCGCATGACGCGACGTACCGTCCTGGTCACCGGGGCCAGCGGCGTCGTGGGCACCGCCGTCCTGGCCGAGCTCTCCGGCTACGACGTGCTCGCCGCCGCCTACCGCCGTCTGCCGGGCGGCACGAACCGGGTGGTCAGGCTGGACCTGCACGCCCCCTCGCTCGGGCTCGACCGCCGCGCCTACCGCGAGCTGTGCGCCGAGGTCGACGCGGTGGTCCACTCGGCCGCCATCGTCAACTTCTCCGCCGACCAGGCGGAGGTGAACCGGCTCAACATCGAGGGCCTCGGCCGGGTCGTCGAGTTCGCCGCCGAGGCGGACGCGCCCCTGGTCCACGTCAGCACCGCCTACGTGTCCCGCTACGGCCACGAGGGCGGCGGCGGCAGACTGGGCACCGAGAAGGCGGCCGCCCGGACCGACGAGTACGTCACGTCGAAGTACCTCGGCGAGAAGCTGGTCCGCGACAGCGGCATCGACGCGGTGATCGTCCGGCCGGCGATCGTCATCGGCGACTCCCGTAGCGGCGTCATCCGTCAGCACCAGGGCGTGCACCAGCTCGCCGAGTACCTGGTGACCGGCGAGCTGCCCTTCGTTCCGGCGCATCCCGGCACGTTCTTCGACCTCGTCCCCCAGGACATGGTCGCGCAGGCGATCCGCGCGGTGCTCGACGCCGACCTGCGCGAGGGCGAATACTGGCTGACCGCCGGACCCGCCGGCATCCCGGTGGAGCGTTACCTCGAACTGGTGACGCAGACCGCCCGCGAGTGCGGCCTGGACATCCCCGACGGCCGGATCGCCGACCCGTCCATCGTGGACCGGCTCGTCCGGCCGGCGTTCGCGGACGTCCTGCCGCCCGAGGACCTGGCGCGGCTGGACGGCGTGGTCGCCGTCTGCGGGCTGGTCATCATCCCCGAACTGCTGCCGACGTCGTTCGGCACGATACCCGGCGGACCGGACGCGATGACCCCGGCGCAGGCCGAGGACGCGTGGCGGGTCAGCCTGCGTCACCTGATCCGGGGGTTGCAGCAGTGATCCTCAACCCGAGCTGAGGAGGCCACCCGCGATGGAGTGCTCCGTCATCGTGCACGCTCTGCTGCCCACGGCAGAGGCCAAGGAGTCGTTCGACCGGCTGGCCGACTTCGCGGCGTACCCGGAGTTCACCGACACCGTACGGACGGTCGGGGTGACCCAGGTCAGCTCGAACCAGGTGGAGTCGAAGTGGGAGGTGAACTTCCGCCGGGGCATCCTCGTCTGGACCGAACGCGACGACATCGACCCGGTCAACCGCCGCATCGACTTCGAGCAGATCACGGGCGACTTCGCGACGTTCACCGGCTCGTGGCTGGTCGTCGAGGCCGACGAGGCGGTACGGGTCGAGTTCGAGAGCCGGTTCGACCTGGGCATCGCCTCCCTGGCGAGCCTGATCGACCCGGTGGCGTGCACCGCGATGCGCGACTCGATCCGCAACATCCTGCTCGGGCTGTTCGGCTCCGACATCGAGGTCACCGTGGTGGAGGCCGCCCCGGTCGGCTGAGCGGCGGCGGGCCGTCCTCCAGTCGCCCGGGGCGGCTGGAGGACGGCCCGCTCTCCTGCCGGCCGAGACGGCCTCCTAGTCGAGCAGGTCGAAGAAGTCGTCCTTCGCCGCGTCGACCTTGTCCGAGTCGGTCTCGACCAGCGACAGCAGCTGGTTCAGGGCGTCGGCGAGCCGCTTACGCGCCACGGCGTCCATCGTGAGGTTGGCCAGGCTGGACTCCAGCCGGGTCAGCCCCTCCAGCACCCCGAGCGCGGTGGATGCCTGCTCGGGTAGCAGCTCACCGCGCAGGTAGGCGACGAGTTCCCGTACGTTCGGGTAGTCCAGGACCAGGGTCGCCGGCAGGGTCAGCCCGGTCACGGTGGCGAGCCGGTTGCGCAGCTCGACCGCCGTCAGGGAGTCGAATCCGAGTTCGGGCAGGCTCCGGCTGCCGTCCAGGTCGGCGGCGGACGCGTGACCGAGAACCATGGCGGCCTCGGCGAGCACCAGCTCACGCAGCACCCGGTCCTGTTCGGCGGGAGCGAGCCCGGACAGCGTCCCGGCGAGGTCCGGGCCCCCGGCCCGGGTGCCGCCGGCCGCGCCGCCGGTCACCGGGTCGACCGACGCGCTCCCGGGTGACGCCTGGCCGGCGACGTTCGCGCCGGCCAGCCGGTCCGTGCCCATCAGGTCGTGCAGCACCGGCGGCACCGACCGCCGGTCGTGCCCGTCGAGCAGGGCGCTGTCCACGTCGACGAGGACCGGCGTCGCGACCGCCGAGTCGAGCGCGCGCTCCAGCAGGGCCAGCCCGCGCCCCGGCGGCAACGGCGTCAGCCCGATCCCGCGCATGCGACGCAGGCCGGCGGCGCTGACCTGCTCGGCCATCCCGTCGGGCAGCTCCCACAAGCCCCACGCCAGCGACTGCCCCGGCAGCCCCTGCGCGCGCCGCCGCGCGGCGAGGGCGTCGAGGTAGGCGTTGGCGGCGGCGTACCCCGACTGCCCGGGCGAGCCGAGCAGGCCTGCGGCGGAGGAGAAGAGCACGAACGCGGCCAGGTCGCACTCCCGGGTCTGCTCGTGCAGCTGCCGTGCGCCGTCCGCCTTCGACCGCAGCACCGCGGCCACCCGCTGCGGGGTCTGCGACTCGACCACCCCGTCGTCCAGCACACCCGCCAGGTGCAGCACGGCGGTGAGCGGATGCGCGGCGGGGACGGACCCCAGCAAGTCGGTCAGGGCCGCCGGGTCGGCGACGTCGCAGGCCACGACGCGTACCGACTCCGCGCCGAGCGCGGACAGCTCGGCGCCCAGGTCGGCCGCGCCGGGGGCGTCGGCTCCACGCCGGGACGCGAGCACCAGGTGCCGCACCCCGCGCCGCTCGACGAGGTGCCGCGCCACGAGGCGGCCGACGGCGCCGGTCGCGCCGGTGACGAGGACGGTGCCCTGCGGGGCCCACGGTCGTGCTCCGGCACGGGTGACGGCCGCGGCGTCAGTGGGCGCCTCGACCTGCGGGGCGTGGCCGTCGGCGGCCGACGGGTGCAGCCGAGGCACCAGCAGCCCGCCGGCGCGCACGGCGACCTGCGGTTCTCCCGCGGCGCCCGCCGCGACGAGCGCCCGCCGCGACGCCGGTTCGTCGTCCAGGTCGATCAACGCGAACCGGCCGGGGTGCTCGGACTGCGCCGAGCGCAGCAGTCCCCACGCCGCCGCGTGCGCCAGGTCGCGGGGCGGGTCGCCCACGGCCAGCCGGGTCACCACCGCCAGCCGGGCGGCGCCGTACCGCGCGTCGGCCAGCCAGCGGTGCGCCAGGTCGAGCGCGGCGGCGACGGTGGGGTGCGGGTCGTCCCCGCCCGGCGGCAGTTCGGTGAAGACGAGATCGGGAACCGGCTCGCCGTCCGTCAGCCCGTCGAGCCAGACCGGGTCGGACGGGCCGGCCGGCGCCACCACCGGCTGGTCGGCGCCGAGCGCGGTCGCCGGTACCCAGCGCAGCTCGTACCCGTCGCCGGGCCCGGGGGGCCTGAGCGCGAGCCGGTCGGCGGCGATCGGCCGCAGCGCGACGTGCCGGACCGAGGCGACCGGCGCACCGCTCGCATCGGCGAGGACGACGTCGACACCGTCGCCGTCGCGGGTCAGCCGGACCCGCAGCGCCGTGACGCCACGGGCGTGCACCTGCAGGCCCGCCCAGGAGAACGGCAGCGCGATCCCGTCGTCCGCGCCGGCGTCGGCGAGCAGGCCGAGGGCGTGCAGCGAAGCGTCGAGCAGCGCCGGGTGCAGCAGGAAGCCGTCGGTCGCGCCGGCGCCGTCGGCGGGCAGCGTCACGTCGGCGAAGATCTCGTCGCCCCGCCGCCACGCCCGGGCGACGCCCTGGAACACCGGGCCGTAGTCGTAGCCAGCGGCGCGCAGGCGGTCGTAGAAGCCGTCCGTGTCCAACGGCGTCGCGCCCGGCGGCGGCCACAGCTTCAACCCGGTGGCGTCACTGGTCCGTACCGGGGCGACGGTCCCCGTCGCGTGCGGCGTCCACGCTCCGCCGGGTGGGCGCGCGTGGATCGCCAGCGCACGGGTCGGGTCGCCGTCGGTCCCGGCGACGACCACCCGGGTCTGCACGGCGCCGGCCTCGGGGAGCACCAGCGGCGCCTGCAGCAGGAGTTCCACCACCTCGGGGCAGCCGGCCTTCGCACCCGCGCGCGCCGCCAGTTCCGCCAGCAGCGCGCCCGGTACGACGACCACCCCGCCCACGCGGTGGTGGGCGAGCCACGGCTGGGCGGCGATCGACAGTTCGTCGGTCGACACCGCCGCGGCGTCCGGCGTCTCGACCGGTTCCCCGGGCAGCGGCCGGGCCGTCGGGGTCAGCCAGTACCGCCGGTGCTGGAACGGATAGGTGGGCAGTTCCGCGGGCGGGACGTCCCCGCCGACCAGGGCGGACCAGTCGACGTGCACGCCGCCGGTGAACAGGCGAGCCACCGCGCCCCGGGCGGAGTCCCGTTCGTCGCGCCCGTCGCGCAGCATCGGCACCGCGATCGTCGTGTCGCCCGTGTCGGCGTCCAGGTCGCCGACGCAGTCGAGGACCATGGCGGACAGCACGCCGCCGGGCCCCACCTCCAGGAACCGGGTGACCCCCTGCTCGCGTAGCCGGCGTACGCTCTGCGCGAACCGCACCGGCTGCCGCGCGTGCCGACTCCAGTGCCCCGGTGCGACCAGGTCCACCGGCAGTCCGGTCTCGTTGGAGACCAGCGGAATCTCCGGCGCCCGGTGGGTGAGGTCCGCCTCCAGCTTGGCGAGGTCCGCGAGCATCGGCTCCATCAACGGTGAGTGGAAGGCGTGGCTGACCCGTAGCAGGGTGGCCTTGCGGCCTCGCGCGACGAACGCGTCGGCGACGGTGCGCACCGCGTCCCGCGGGCCGGCGACGACGACCGATGTCGGGCCGTTGACGGCGGCGAGTCCGACCTGCGCCGCGGGGTCGGCGATCAGCGGCTCGACCTCCTGCGCGGTGGCCTGGATCGCCGCCATCGCGCCGCCGGCGGGCAGCGCCTGCATCAGCCGTCCGCGTGCGACGACGAGGCTGGCGGCGTCGTCCAGCGACAGCGCCCCGGCCACGTGGGCGGCGGTGATCTCCCCGATCGAATGGCCGAGGACGAAGTCCGGCCGGACGCCCCAGTGCCGCAGCAGCCGGTACAGCGCCACCTCCACGGCGAACAGCGCCGGCTGGGTGTACCCCGTCTGGTCCAGCAGGTCCGGGTCGCCGTCGATGACCGCGCGGATGGGGCGGTCCAGGTGCCGGTCCAGTGCGGCGCAGACCTCGTCCAGGGCGGCGGCGAAGCGCGGTTCGGCCGCGGCGAGCGCCCGCCCCATCCCGGGCCGCTGCGATCCCTGCCCGGGGAAGACCAGGGCCAGCCTGCCCTCGCTCGCCGTTCCGGTGACCACCGCCGGGGTGTCCTGCCCGGTGGCGAGCGCCGCGAGGGCCGCGCGGTCGAGGACGACGGCCCGCTGTTCGAACGCCGTACGCCGGGCTGCCGCGACCGCCGCCGCGCGGGCCGGCACGTCGGGGTGGGCGTCGAGGAAGGCGTCGAGGCGGCGGGCATGTTCGCGCAGCGCGGGGACGGTCCGCGCGGAGAGCACCAGCGGCGCCGGCGCGGCCGCGCCGTCGGTCGCGACGGCCGGCTCGTCGCGCGGCGCCTCCTCGACGATGACGTGTGCGTTGGTGCCGCTGATCCCGAACGACGACACCGCCGCGCGGCGTGGCCGGGCGCCGGCCGGCCAGGGCTGCTCGTCGGTGAGCAGCCGCAGCGGGCCGGCGGACCAGTCCACGTACGGGGTGGGTTCGTCGACGTGCAGCGTGCGGGGCAGCCGCTCGTGCCGCAGCGCCGCCACCATCTTGATGACGCCGGCCACGCCGGCCGCCGCCTGGGCGTGTCCGATGTTCGACTTGACCGACCCGAGCCACAGCGGACGCTGCCGGCCGCTGCCGTACGCGGCGATCAGCGCCTGGGCCTCGATCGGGTCGCCCAGCCGGGTGCCGGTGCCGTGTGCCTCCACCGCGTCCACGTCGGAGGCGTCGAGTCCCGCATCGGCGAGGGCGTCGGCGATGAGGCGTTGCTGGGACGGGCCGTTGGGCGCGGTGAGGCCGTTGGACGCCCCGTCGGAGTTGACCGCGCTGCCCCGCAGGACCGCCAGGACGCGTCGGCCGTGGCGGCGGGCGTCGGCGAGCCGTTCGAGGACCAGCACACCGGCGCCCTCGGCCCACCCGGTGCCGTCGGCGGACGCGGCGAACGACCGGCACCGCCCGTCCGGGGAGAGGCCGCGCTGGCGGCTGAACTCGGTGAACACCAACGGCGTCCCGATCACGGTGACTCCGCCGGCCAGGGCGAGGTCGCACTCACCGCTGCGCAGCGAACGGGCCGCCAGGTGCAGCGCGACCAGCGACGACGAGCAGGCGGTGTCGACCGACAGCGAGGGCCCTTCCAGGCCCAACGCGTACGACACGCGGCCGGAGACGATGCTGGACGCGTTGCCGGGCATCAGGAAGCCGGCGACCTCCGGCGCGATGGCGCCGAGGCGCGGGGCGTAGTCGCTGGCGATGACGCCGGTGTACACGCCGGTGCGGCTTCCACGCAGCGTGCGGGGGTCGACGCCGGCGCGTTCCAGCGCCTCCCAGGAGATCTCGAGCATCAGCCGCTGCTGGGGATCGGTGGCCAGTGCCTCGCGGGGCGACAGGCCGAAGAATCCGGCGTCGAAGTCGCCGGCGCCGTAGAGGAACCCCCCGTGGCGGGCGTAGGTGGAGCCGGGACGGTCGGGGTCGGGATGGAACACCTGCGGGTCCCAGCCCCGGTCGGTCGGGAACGGGCCGATGCCGTCGCGGCCGTCGGCCAGGAAGCTCCAGAAGTCCTCGGGGGTGTCGGCGCCGCCGGGGAAGCGGCAGGCCATCGCCACGATGGCGATCGGCTCCGGCTCACCCGGAGGCCTGCCGTCCGGCGCGCCGGCTGCCGGCGTGCCGGCGCGGTGCTCCGCTCCCGGGTCCGCGTCCGGGCCGTCGACCTGCGCGGCCAGGTACGCGGCCAGGGCCTGCGGGTTGGGGTAGTCGAAGGCGAGGGTGCCGGACAGTTGGAGCCCACTCGCCTCGGACAGCCGGTCGGCCAGTTCGAGCGCGGTCAGCGAGTCGAAGCCCAGGTCGGCGAAGGCGCCGTCCGGAGTGACCTCACCGCGCGGCCGGCCCAGTGCCTCGGCCACCTGGGTGCGCACGACATCCAACCACCACTGCGTCCTGGAGTCACCCATTCAGGCGGCCGCCTTCCAGTATCATCATCGTCAGCGCCGCGGTGACCCACCGGGCAGCGGTCATCCTTTATCGGCCATGGCGGCGGGCACAATCGCCCGTACGGACTCCACAAAGGATCTATGGTCTTTGTCGACCGGCCTGTCTAGGCTGGCCCGCATGATTCTGGCGAGCCTGAGATGAGCCGTTTCGTCGACACCGTCGTCGACACCGCCGGGCGGTCGCCGGGCGGCATGGTCACCGGCGCCCCCGCGAACCCGGTGCGGCGCGGCTGGGGGCAGTTGCACGAGGCGGCCCGGCGCACGGCGGCGGCGCTGGTCGCGGGCGGGCTGGCCCCCCGCGAGGCCGTCGCGGTCCTGGCCGGCGACCCGGGAGAGGTCGCGCGGGTCATCCAGGGGACGTGGCTGGCCGGCGGCAGCGTGACGATGCTGCACCAGCCGACCCCGCGGACCGACCTGTCCGTCTGGCGCGACGACACGCTGCGTGTCCTGCGCATGATCGACGCGCGTCTGGTGCTGGTGGGCGCCCCGTTCGAGGCGATGGCCGGCGTGCTGCGCGAGCAGGGCATCCCCCACCGGATGATCGGCGACCTGGACAGCGACCGGGAGTTCACCGTCGTGCCCGCCGCCGAGGACGACGCGGCGCTGCTGCAGTTGACCAGCGGCTCGACCGCCGAGCCGAAGGCGGTGCGGATCACCCACCGCAACATCCACGCCAACCTCGTCGACACCGCGGCGCACCTCGAGTGCGGCGACGACGACGTGCTGGTCAGCTGGCTGCCGCTGTTCCACGACATGGGCATGGTCGGCTGCCTGCTGCTGCCCATGTTCACCGGCATCGACCTGGTCGTGGTCACGCCCGCGGAGTTCCTCGCCCGGCCGATGGTGTGGGCGGAACTGATGAGCCGCTACGGCGGCACGATCACGGCCGCGCCGAACTTCGCGTACGCGATCCTGACCCGGCAGCTCGCCCGCGCCGACGCCGGTTCGCTCGACCTGTCCCGGTTGAAGGCCATGTGCAACGGCGCGGAGCCGATCGACCCGTCGACGGTGGAGGCGTTCGTGGCGGCCGGCGCCCGGTTCGGCCTGCGGCCCGAGGCGGTGAACTGCTGCTACGGCGCGGCGGAGAGCGCCCTGGTCATCTCGCTGTCGGCACTGGCGGATCCGATGCTCCTCGACACCGTCGACGCCCTGGAGCTGGAGAAGAACCGGCGTGCGGTACCGGCGGGCGACGACCACCCCACCGGCGTACGCCGGCTGCCCATGCTCGGCGCCGCCCACCCGAGCGTCGCCGTGCGGGTCGTCGACGACTCCGGCGCCGAGCTGGGCGACCGCGAGGTCGGCCGGTTGCAGCTGCGCGGCGACTCGGTGACCCGCGGCTACCTCACGGAGGACGGTCCGGTCCCCGCCCTGGACGACGACGGCTGGTTGGACATCGGCGACGAGGGCTACCTGGTCGACGGTCAGCTCGTGGTCTGCGGCCGCCGCAAGGACGTCATCATCATGGGCGGGCGCAACATCTACCCCACCGACATCGAACGCGCGGCCGCCGGCGTCGACGGCGTCCGGGACGGCAACGTCGCGGCGGTACGGCTCATGGCCGGCGACGTGGCGGCGCGGGAGTCCTTCGCGGTGCTGGTCGAGTCCCGTCTGGCCGGTGACCCGGGCGCCGAGAAGACGTTGTCCGACGCGATCGCCAACCGGGTCCTGGCCGACGTCGACGCCCGTCCGGCGCAGATCGTGGTACTCCCGCCGGGCAGCCTTCCGAAGACACCGTCGGGCAAGCTGCGTCGCGCGGCGGCCCACTCCCTCATCCCTCGTTGACCGTCGCCTCCGGAGGCAATCCGTGCGTTCCCTCGATCAGGCCCGCGCCCTCTGCGAGTCGTACCTGCCGGGCCTGCTCGACGGGTTGGTGAAGATCCCGTTCGCGCAACGGGAGGCCTCCGGCGGCGCCACGCTGCCGGTGTTCCGGGCCAGCGGCGGCCCGGGCCTGGTGATCCCGAAGGACTACGGCGGGCTCGGCGCGTCCCCGCTGGACGCGGTACGGGTCACCCGCGCGATCGGCGCCCACGCGCCGTCGCTGGCGGTCGCGACCACGATGCACCACTTCTCCGTGGCGACGCTGTTCACCTTCGCCGAGAGCATCAAGAACTCGGGCATGGAGTGGGCCCTGCTGGAGGCGATCACCAGCCGCAACCTGCTGGTCTCCTCGGGCTTCGCCGAGGGCCGCCCGGCCCAGGGGATCCTCTCCCCCGCGATGACGGCGACGCCGGTGGACGGCGGCTACCGGATCAACGGGTCGAAGAAGCCGTGCAGCCTGAGCCACTCGATGGACCTGCTGACGGCCAGTGTGGCGGTGCCGGCACCGGGCGGCGGCCAGCAGACGGCCTTCCTGCTCATGCCGGCCACGCTGCGCGGCATCACCCGGCACCCGTTCTGGGGCAGCAGCGTGCTCGCCGGCGCGGAGAGCGACGAGGTCCGGCTGACCGACGTGTTCATCGAGGAGGAACTGGTCATCCCGACCGAGAACGGTCCGGACGGGATGCTCGACGACCTGCAGACCGTCGGGTTCATCTGGTTCGAGCTGCTCATCACCGCGTCGTACCTGGGCATGGCCAGCGCGCTCGTCGCACGCGCGTTGGCCGAGCGGCGCGGCGCGGTCACCGACCGCGCCGCCCTGGGCACCCGGCTGGAGACGGCGACGCAGCTGCTGGAGGGCGCGGCCCGCGCCATGCAGGCCGGCGACACGGACAACGACGCGCTGGCCCGTGTCCTGATGGCCCGCTACGGTGCGCAGGACGCCATCGCCGACGCGGCCCGGCAGGCGGTCGAGATGCTCGGGGGCATGTCGTTCATCCGCTCCCCCGAGGTGGCCTACCTGGTCGCGGCCTGCCAGTGCGTCGCGTTCCATCCGCCGTCGCGGGCCAGCGTCGCGTCGCCGTTGGTCGACTACCTCGACGGCAGCCGCCCGTTCGTGATGAACGACGGCCCGGCACCGGCCGCGCAGCCGGCGGCAGCGCCACAGCCGGCGGCAGCGCCACAGCCGGCGGCAGCGCCACAGCCGACAGTCGCGCCGCAGGCACCGGTGCCGCCGCAGCCGGCAGTCGCGCCACAGGCGACAGTCTCGTCGCAGGCGTCGAGCGCGCCGGCGCAGCCGTCCGTGGTCGCGCCGTCGGCTGCCCCCGCGCCCGGCCGCGCGATGGAGCCGGTCCCGTCCCCCACCCCGTCCCCGGCTCGAGCCGCCGACGGGGCACCGGTCGCCGTGCCCGGGCCGCGTCCACAGCCGACGATCACCTACAGTCCCCAGCCCGCCGCCCCCCGCACCGGCGAGCGGTCGGGGATGACGGCGGACGACGCCGCCGACTGGGACCAGGCGTCCTCCCTGTTCGACGGCGCGGAGGGCATCCGGCTGACCGCACGCGACTGCGACCTGCGGTACTGGTTCGCCAACGTCCCGCAGCGCACGCTGCGCGGCAACATCCTCGGCTACTCGCCGGAGCTGGTGACCCCGCAGTTCCTGCACGAGCCGGGCCCGCTGCGCGACGCGCTGGTCCAGGAGGTCGCGTTCCGCGCGCTGGCCGAGGAGCGGGCGGCCCGCGCGATCGGCTACATCGTGGCGTGCGCACCGGACTCCACGACCGCCGAGTTCTACGCCACCCAGCTCATGGACGAGACCCGGCACGCGATGATCTTCCGGAACCACCTGCGGAACCTCGGCATCGACGAGCGGGACGTCGCCGCCGTCATCGCCCGCGAGACCGCGCACGACAGGGCGGCCATCCTCGATCCGTTGGAGGACTACGGTATGCCGATCGTGCGCGATCGCCAGGACTTCCTCGGCGGCGTGGTGCTGCTGACGATCCTGGTCGAGGGCTTCCTCGCCCCGTCGTTCGAACTCAGCGAACGCAAGTGGCGGCCGATCGACCCGCGGATGGCGGACATGGAGAAGGGCGCCGCCATCGACGAGGTGCGCCACCTGGCCGTCGGCACGTCGATCATCCGCGAGCACCTGCAACGGCACCCCGACGACAAGGAGCGCCTCGTCGAGCTCATCCGCGAGGGCATGCGACTGTGGGAGCAGTTGCCGGTCTCCGACCAGCTCACCCGTTGGGAGAACTGGTTCCAGGAGGGCATCGCCCCGCACCTGGACGCCATCGGCGACTACGAGGTGTGGGACGGGCGGCGGCTGGTCGACACCACGCCGGAGGAACGCCTCGAGAAGGCTGTCGAGATCACGAGCATCGTGCACTCCACCCGCCTCACCGACATGGGCCTCGGTCGGGCGTTGATCTACTGAGGCTCCGTCCGTGGCCTGGGGCCGCCCCCGGGCCACGGACGCGCCCCCGACGGCGGGTGCCCGCGGCGGGACCTCCCCGCCGCTCTACACGGCCGTACGCTCCGCGTCCAGGTGGCCGCTCTCCCCCCGGATCCCCCACCTGCTGTAGAGCGGCCGCAGTGGCCCGGGCACCCACCAGTTGAGCCGGCCGAGCAGCCGCATCGTGGCCGGCATCAACAGCGCCCGGACGATGGTGGCGTCGACGACGACGGCAAGGGCCAGCCCGATCCCGATGATCTTCACGACCAGGACGCTCGCGGTCGCGAACGACCCGATCACCACCACCAGCAGCAGAGCCGCGCTGGTGATGATCCGGCCGGACCGCTGCAACCCGACCGCGACCGCCTCGGTGTTGTCACCGCTGAGGTCGTAGTGCTCACGGATGCGCGAGAGCAGGAACACCTCGTAGTCCATCGACAGTCCGAACGCGACGGCGAAGATCAGGATGGGTTGCACCACGTCGATGTTGCCGGTGGAGGTGAACCGCAGCAGCCCGGAGAGGTTGCCGTCCTGGAAGACCCACACCACCGCGCCGAACGCCGCGGTCAGGCTCAGCACGTTCATCAGGATCGCCTTCACCGGCAGCACCAGCGAGCCGAAGGACAGGAACAGCAGCACGAACGTGGTGGCCACGACGAGCAGCGCCATCCACGGCAGCCGCTGCGAGAGCATGTCCATCAGGTCGGCGAACCCGGCGGCGTCGCCACCGACCAGCACCGTGGCGGACGGCGGCGGCGCGACGCCGCGCACCGCGTCGACCAGCTCCCGGCCCTGCTCGGAGATCGGTTCCGCGTCGAAGCGGACGGTGACCCGGGCGGTGTCGCCGGCCTGACCGGTGACGTCCGCCTGCCGCACGCCGGGCAGCGCGGCCACCCGCTGCACGTACGCGGTGACCTCCTCCCGGCCGGGCGAGGCGGTCGCCGGGCCGTCCAGCGTGACGATGGCTTCGATCGGCCGGGTGACGCTGTCCGGGAACGACCGTTCGATGACGTCCTGGACCTGCCGGCTCTCCGCCGAGGCGGGCAGCACGCGGGTGTCCAGCCAGCCGTAGGAGATCCGCAGGAACGGCAGACCGAGAACCAGCAGCACGGCGATGACCGCGCCCCCGACCAGTACGGGTCGGCGCATCACCGTCCGCGCGATGCGCGCCCACGCGCCGGAGTTCGGGTCGGCGTCGACCGGCTTACGGCGCCGCTCCCGCAGCCGCAGCCCGAAGACGGCCAGCATCGCCGCCATCACGGTCATCGCGAAGAACCCCGCCAGCAGCACCGCGGCGACCCCACCGACGGCGATGGACCGGAGGAACACCTGTGGGAAGACGGCCAGGCTGGCCAGCGCGAGCGCGACGGTCACCGCGGAGACGACGATGGTCCGGCCCGCGGTGACCATGGTCCGCCGCAACGCCTCCGCGACGGGATGGCCCGCGCCGAGTTCCTCCCGGAACCGGCTGACCATGAACAGGCTGTAGTCCACGGCCAGCCCGAGACCGAGCAGCGTGACCACGTTGACCGCGAAGATGGAGACGTCGGTGAACTGCGCCAGCAGCCGCAGGCCGGCCATCGAGCCCACGATCGCCAGCACCCCGACCACGACCGGCAGCAGCGCCGCCAGCAGGTTACGGAAGATGAGCACCAGCAGCAGGAACAGGATCGGCAACGCCAGCGCCTCGGCGCGGGTCAGGTCCGCCTTGCTCTGGGTGTTGACGTCGTCGATCAGCGCCAGCGGCCCTCCGACGGTGACGTCGAGGTCCGGGCTGGTCAGGCTGTCCTTGACGGCCAGGTAGTTGGTGAGCCGGTCGTTCTCGGTGGCCCCGGCGATCTGCACCGCCGCGAACGTCTCGTGCCGGTCGGTGCTGACCAGGGCGGGAAGCTTGGCCCGCCAGTAGTCGGTCACGCCCTCGACCCGCTCCGCCGGCAGGCCGTCCAGCACGCGCCGGGCGGCCTCGGCGTACGCGGGGTCCTCCACCGTCCAGCGATCGCTGCCGAACAGCACGACGACGTCCGCGTCGTTGCGTCCGAGCGCCTCCCGTTCGACCTCGTCGGCGCGGGAACTCTCACTGGACGCGTACGTGAATCCCCCGACGGCCAGGTCGTCGAAGGCGCCGGCTCCCCAGCCGCCCGCGGCGACCAGGAACACCGCGGCGGCGGCGATCACCCACCAGCGCGCCCTGTGCGCGAGCCGGCCGAGGAGATCCAACATCGCAGTTACCCTTCGCTCGACCGGGGTGGTGCGGAGACGACGCGGCGCCGGCACAGTGACCGGCGCCGCGTCGGGGATCAGAGGATGACGACGGTCAGTTCCAGCGCCCGATGCCGATCGCCTGGGCACCGGAGAGCAGCTTCTCCCGGAGCGCGACCCGGCGGATCTTCCACGTGCCGGTTCGCGGGAACTCGTCCCACTTTATCTGGATCGGCGGGGCCATCGGGCTCAGGTCGGCGACCGCCCGCTCCCAGTCGGCCTTGTCCAGCGGAACGTCGTCCATGGTGCTGACCACGGGCACCGGCAGGTCACCGGCGACCGGAAGGACGACGACCTCGGTGGTGTACTCGATCCGGTCGAGGATGAGGTCCTCGAACTCGATCGCGCTGCCGCCGGGGATCCGGTCGATCTCCCGGTCCACGATCCGGACGGCACCCCACTTGTTGATGATCGCGAGGTCGCCGGTGTTCCACCACCTGCCGTTGCACTTCAGGTCGTGCCGGTCCTGCTCGCCCACGTACGCGAGGCACCGTCCCGGCTGGTCGATCTCGATCAGACCGACCTGGCCGCGCGGGACCTCCTTGCCGGTCTCCGGGTCCACCGCCCGCATCTTGGCGTGGAACGGCAGGGGCCAGCCGATCAGCTGCGTCGGCGGCGGTCGGTGCCCCCTGCGGCGCACGACGAAGCGGAAGAACGGCCGGATGCACAGCGCGCCGTTCTCGCTCTGGCTCCACGACTGGACCCAGATCGGGAACCGACGCTTGGTGGCGGCCATGAAGGTGCGGATCGTGCGGGTGTGGATGGCGTCGAACGAGTTGACGTACTCCCGCACGTTGCTGAACAGGCCGGCGGGGTCGCGGGCCAGCGGCTCCCAGGCCAGGTAGATGTTCGGCAGCGCCTCCACCAGCGTCGGCTTGTGCTCGGCCAGCAGCTCCCGGACCCGCGGCGAGAGCGGGTCGGACAGGTAGATCACCCGCGGGCCGACCGCGGCCATCGCCAGCTGCATGGTGGTGAGCCGCTCGTGCGTGTAGGGGTCGCAGAACGCCACCGTGTCGCTGCGCCGCAGCCCGAACCTGGGCCACCGCTCGGTCTCCACGATCGCCATCGCGTAGATGGACTCGGCGGAGTGCATCACCAGCTTGGGAATGCCGGTCGTGCCGGAGGTGTGCGTGATGACCACCGGTTCCTTGAGCTCACGCATGTTCGGCTGGACCGGCGGCGCGTCCTTGAAGTCGTCCAGGCGCAGCACGTCCGGCCGGTCCGCGACCGCGTCGACGCTGATCGTCCGCACGGTCAGCTCCGCCACCACCTCCGGGGTGATGCCGCACTTGTCGAGGTGCTTCTGGTCGGTCAACAGGAACGGCCGTTCCAGCCGCTTGAGCATCGGGATCATCGCCTCCGGCCCGTAGGAGCCGGAGAACATGCACGGAATGGCGCCGATCCGGGCGATGGCGCAGCCGAGGACGACGATGTCCAGGTGGTTCTGCTTGAGGATCGCCACGCGGTCCCACGGGCGTACGCCCGCCTTGTGCAGCCAGGCCGCGGCGCGATCGACCAGTTCCGCCCACTGGGTGTAGGTGCGGACCTCGGCTCCGCCGGGGTCGATGTCCGGCGGGCGATCGACGATGACCAGCTCGTCCGGGGCGGTCTTCGCCGCCACGTGCCAGGTCTCGCCCATCTTGGAGTGCTTCGGCACGCGCGAGAAGGGGCTCAGTCGACGGCGCCACCGAGTGGGCGTGAACTCGGTGAGGAACCGCGGAATGGGCCGCTGCGGCTCGACGTCGTCGCCGGTGACCGTCGAATCGGCGGGTGAGGCCACGAGCGCGTCCTCCTGATCTTGTGGCTCGGGGAGGTCGGCTGACGACGAACGATCATCGGCCGTCCGATTGGCCGGTAACGATATCGACGTTGTCCGGTGCGGGCCAGGTCTGGGTGGCCGGACATCCGACCACGATCGCGCCCGGAGTCTGGACGGTCCGACCAGTGTGGATGGAGCGACGACCGGCCATAATGTCCCGCCGTCGACCGGGCGGCGACATTCCCCCGGGCATCAGGATCCACAGCGGGTGCCGGGCCGGGTGGGACGGCCACGACACCCCCGGTGCGTCGGCTGGTTCCGGGGCTCTGCGCCCCGTCGCCTCGCCCGGCGGAAACCGCGAAACCGGCAGGTGTGGGGCCGGCTGTCGGGGGTAGTGACACGGCACGGGTCAAGACATGCGCCCTCCAGTGCCTTCCGTGGCCGCGCTCGAGCGCCCCGGCGGGCCGCTCGACGGACAGCGGAGGCGTCATGTCAGGAAACGAAGCATCTCGTGCGTACGGCGGCCGCCGCGTCCGGGCGAACGATCGACTCCGTGAGCCGATCATGTCGATGGTCCTGACGAGCGACGGGCCGGCGAAGCTGATCACCATTTCGGGCGAGCTCGACATGAGCAACGCGCACCTGCTCGCGGAGCTGGTGGAGTGCTTCTGCCGCCCTCCGGTGCCGGTGATCACGGTGGACCTCTCCGCGGTGCGGTTCTTCAGCGCGCACGGCGTGAGCGCGCTGCTTCAGGCCCAGCACATCGCGGCCACCGCCGGAGCCGAGATCCTCCTGCGCGACCCCGCGCCGTGCGTCACCTACATCCTCGCCACGGCCGGAGCCCTGGCGGACTTCCCACTCGGCCGGGGCGAGGGACGCCCGCCCCGCCCGCGACCGAGGACCGTTGACCCTGGTGACGCCGTGGCGGCACCGCCCCTGACGGTGGGCGGTCTTCATGGCCTTCGCAGCACTCGCCCGTGACGACGCCGCGACGCGCGCTCCTTGCGCTGACGTCGGCCGGGCAGCGGCTGCGGCACCAGGTACCCGGAACAGAATCCCAGCGGAGGAACGCATGACGTCCGACATCCACGCCCATCTCGAGGCCCACCGCCGCGAGTTGGTCTCCGAACTCGTCGGCTGGGTGCGCATCCGGTCGGTCGCCGGACTCCCGGAACGCGAGGTGGAGGTCGTCCGGTCGGCGAACTGGCTGGCCGGCAGGCTGCGGGACCTCGGCTTCCCGGTGGTGCGGGTGTGGAACCGGGAAGGCGCACCCGCGGTGTACGCCGAGTGGTGCGCCGCCCCGGGCGCGCCCACCGTGCTCGTCTACAGCCACCACGACGTCCGGGCGGCCAAGGACGAGCAGTGGGAGCAGACCCCGCCGTTCGAGCCGGCGGAACGCGACGGGCGGGTCTACGGCCGCGGCACCTCCGACGCGAAGGGACAGGTCCTGGCGCACCTGTGGGGTCTGCGGGCGCACCTGGCCGCCACCGGACGCGACGCACCGGCGGTCAACGTGAAACTGCTCGTCGAGGGCGAGGAGGAGACCGGCTCGGCGCAGCTGTCCGCGCTGCTCGACGAGCACCGGCCCACCGCCGACGTGGTGCTGTTCTCCGACACGCTGCTGTGGCACCACGAGCACCCGGCGGTCTGCATGGGCCTGCGCGGCATGATCAGCGCCCAGATCGAGGTGTACGGGCCGCTGCGCGACGTGCACAGCGGCGCGGTCTCCGGCCCGGCCCCGAACCCGGTGGTCGAGCTGAGCAAGCTCCTCGCCGCCCTGCACGACGACAAGGGCCGCATCACCCTTCCCGGCTTCTACGACGACGTGGCGGAGCCGTCGGAGCGCTTCCGGGCCGAACTCGCCGCGCTGCCGTACCGCGACGAGGACTGGCTGACGCGCTCGGAGACCCGCAGCATCGGCGGCGAGGAGGGCTACACCGTCCTCGAACGGCTCTGGACCCGACCGGCCGCCGAAGTGCTCACCGTCGCCGCGGGCGACATCACC
This sequence comes from Micromonospora sp. CPCC 205546, assembly GCF_036902715.1. Classification (NCBI taxonomy): domain Bacteria; kingdom Bacillati; phylum Actinomycetota; class Actinomycetes; order Micromonosporales; family Micromonosporaceae; genus Micromonospora; species Micromonospora sp. CPCC 205546. Next base: position 112,216 of record NZ_JBAKHL010000007.1, on the reverse strand, counting down.
GGGGCCTCCCGCGCGGCGGTGCCCTCGGTCGCCACGGCCAGCCTGAGCATCCGCACGGTGCCGGACCAGCGCGTCGCCGACGTCGCAGAACAGCTACGCCGGTGGGTCGCCGACACCATCAGCGACCGCGTCGACTACCAGCTGACCGTCTCCGAGGAGACCGCGCAGGAGCCGTACCGCACCCCGCCGTCGCGGCGCTCGCCGAAGCGATGCGCGCGGGCTTCAGCCGGCCCGTCGGCCGGATGGCCAACGCCGGCGGCGGCCCCGCCGAACTGCTGGCCCGCGAACTCGACGCACCCGTGCTGTTCTTCGGCACCGGGCTGCCCGAGGACCGCTGGCACGACAGCGACGAGAGCGTCTGCGTGGACGTGCTGCTCGCCGGCGCCGCCACCCTGGCGAACTTCTGGTCCCGCCTCGCCGAGACGGACCTCACCGCACCCCCGGCACCGCCCACGGGCGGCCCGACGTCGTCCTGACCATCGGCCGGCCGGTCTCCCGGCGGTGCGACGCCCTCCGCCCGGCAGCGTCGCACCGCCACCCCCGCCGGCCCGCTCCGGCGGGGACACGAGGCGTACGTGCGGCTGCCGCACCCGACGGGCGCGGTGGACGCGAGTCAGCGACGCTCGGCGGGCCGACGGGTCAGGGCGATCCCGAGGGCGATCATGCCGAGGCCGAGGAAGAGATGCAGCCAGTTGTCGGCGTTGTTGAGCGGCACGAAGTTGGCCGCGCTCTCATGGTCGACGATCAGCCCGTAGAGCCAGAGCACGAGGTAGAGCGCACCACCGCCGACCAGGTAGGTCCGGGCGCCGGAGACGGTGCGGGCCAGGGCGAGCCCGGCCACGCCGAAGGCCAGGTGGACCAGGTTGTGCAGGATCGACACCTGGAACAGCCCCAGCAGCTTGGCCCCGGACTCGTGGCCGGCGAACTGCATGGTGTCGTAGTTGCTGGTGATGCCCGGGATGAAGCCGAGCACGCCGACCAGCAGGAAGACCACACCCACCGCCTGGGCTGCGGTGCGGACCGGGTGCCGGCCGGTGGTCGTACCGCGCGAGCGGGACCTGTTGACCATCGCTACCTCCATCGACGTCAGTACGACCGGCGTCCCCTGACACGTCGTTTCGAAACCCGGATCCGCCAGCTCAGTGCTGACGCAGCCGCCGCGCGATCTCGATACGGAGCCGATCCGTGCCGGCTCCGGTGCGCGCGGAGACCGGGACGGCGTCGGGGTGGACGCGACACAGCGCGTCGACCCATTCCGGGGGCGCAATGTCGATCTTGTTAAGGACCAGGAGTTCGGGAACGTCGCGCGCGCCGATCTCGTGCAGCACGCCGTGCACGGTGGTGATCTGGTCCAGCGCGTCGGGAGCGGAGGCGTCCACCACGTGCAGTGCGAGGTCGCTGCGGGTGACCTCCTCCAGCGTCGAGCGGAACGCGTCGACGAGTTGGTGCGGCAGGTGCCGCACGAAACCGACGGTGTCGGTGACGGTGTAGGTCAGTTCACCGGTGCTGATCCGGCGGACGGTCGGGTCGAGGGTGGCGAACAGGACGTCCTGGACCTGGGCGTCGGCGCCGGTCAGCCGGTTGAGCAGCGCCGACTTGCCGGCATTGGTGTAGCCGGTGATCGACACCGACGGCACCTGGTTGCGGGCCCGTCGACCGCGGGTGCGTTCACGGCGTCGGGCGAGTTCCGAGGCGTTGCGGCGAAGCCGGGTCGCCCGCTGCCGGAGGGTACGGCGCTGGGTCTCCAGCCGCATCTCACCGGGACCGCGGACGCCCATGCCCGCGCCTCCGGCCGTGCGGCCACCGCCGACACGCGACATCGTCCGGCCGGTGCCGCGCAGGCGGGGCAGCTGGTACGCGATCTGCGCCAGCTCCACCTGCACCCGCCCCTCGCTGGTCCTGGCGTGCTCGGCGAAGATGTCGAGGATCAACGCGGTGCGGTCGACCACCCGCACGCCCACCCGCTCCTCCAGGTTGCGCACCTGACCGGGCGTCAGGTCGCCGTCGGCGATCACCAGGTCGGCGTGTGCGCGTTCGGCCAGCGCGGCCAGTTCGTCGACCTTGCCGGAACCGACGTAGGTCGCCGGATCGGGGTGGGGTCGGCTCTGCACCACCTCGTCGGCGACGGTCAGGCCGTCGGTGGCGGCGAGCCGGCGCAGCTCGGTCAACGAGGTCTGCGAGCCCGGCCCGGTGTCGGCCGCGCCGTCGTCGCGTACCGCGACCAGCACCGCCGTCGGCCGCTCCCCCTGCGCACCTGGATTCTGGCCCAGCAACCACGATCCCGCCACGACCTCACCTCACCTGGTCTCCGCTGCGTGTCCACCTACCCCCGCTCGGACCGAGCATGCCCCGCGCTCTGCTTGAGTCGCTGGCATGGGTCGGCGACGGCACGGGGCAGCTGGCGGACCGGCGGCGCACGATCGGCGCGCACCCGCGCTCGGGGGCCGGCCCGCGCGTCGGGGTGGCCGCGCCGACAGGGCGCGACCTTCCCGGTCGGCCCGCGCCCGCCGAGGGCCGCGGCGGCTGGCGCGGCAGGCACGCCTTCCGCACCGCGCGGCAGGCACATTCCGCGCTCCCCCGGTGGCGGAGGTGCGGAAAGGTGAGGTGCGCGGACAGTCCGCGGCCCTCACCGCGAGCCGACCCCACCGCCGCCCTTCCACTCCGGACGGTCCGCGCGGCGGGTCCGACGGGCGTAGCGCCAACCGGTCGACCGCGTGGCCGGCGGGCACCCGCCTGGCTGCTCGGCGAGCGCGGGCGCACGCCTCCGCCGAGACCAGCAACAGCCGACCCGAGTGGGGGCTCCGGACCCGCCGGTCCACAGCCGGGACCCCGGGTTCCACCCACCGCCTTCTCCGCGCCTCTCCCGGGCTCGGGTGGCGGAGAGCCGCACCGCCCGCGGGGGCGGATTCCGCTACGGCTACCCGAAGCGGTGCTCTGGGTCCGGTTCGGCGTGTGGGTCCGGGGTATCGCCACATGCTGAGGGAGCTGGTCCAGGCGAGGAGGCGGCGATGGCGGACGCGACGGTGGCGGATCTGGTGGTGGCCCGGCTGGCGGACTGGGGTGTGCGGCGGGTCTTCGGCTATTCCGGGGACGGCATCGACGGGGTGATGGGCGCGCTGCGGCGCGCCGGCCGGCCCGACTTCGTGCAGGCCCGGCACGAGGAGACGGCGGCGTTCATGGCCTGCGGCCACGCGAAGTACACGGGCGGGTTGGGGGTGTGCCTGTCGACCCAGGGGCCGGGCGCCGTGCACCTGCTCAACGGCCTCTACGACGCCCGGCTGGACTCGCAGCCGGTGCTCGCGATCGTCGGACAGCAGGTGACGTCGGTGCTGGGCAGCGGTTACCAGCAGGAGATCGACCTGGTCCGCCTCTACGGCGACGTGTGCGCCCAGTTCGTGCAGACCGCGTACACGCCCGAGCAGCTGCCGATGCTCCTCGACCGCGCGATCCGCACCGCGCTGGCCACCCGCAGCCCGACCTGCGTGATCCTGCCGCACGACGTGCAGACCGCCCCCGCCCCCGACCTGGGGGCCCACGAACACGGGATCATGGTGACCAACCCCGGGTTGCCGGTGCCCGAGCTGCGCCCCCGCGCGGACGACCTACGCAGCGCCGCCGACCTGCTCGACGCCGGGCAGCGGGTGGCGATCCTCGTGGGCCAGGGCGCCCGCGCCGCCGCCGCCGAGGTGGTCGAGCTGGCCGAGGCGCTCGGCGCGGGGGTGACGGCGTCGCTGCTGGGCAAGCCGGTGCTGGACGAGTCGCTGCCGTTCCACACCGGCGTGATGGGACACCTGGGCAGCACCGCCAGCAGCGCGCTGATGGGCGAGTGCGACACGCTGCTCATCGTCGGCAGCAACGACCCCTGGTCGGAGTTCTACCCGGCGCCGGGGCAGGCGCGGGCGGTGCAGATCGACATCGACGGCCGGCGCCTCGGCATGCGTTATCCGGTGGAGGTGCCGCTGCTCGGCGACGCCGCCGAGACCATCCGGGCCCTGCTGCCGCTGCTCGCGCCCCGACGCGACCGCAGCTGGCGGCAGCGCGTCGAGGGCGAGGTGACCCGGTGGCGCGACATCGCCCGTCGGCGGGCCACCGCCGAGGCCGAGCCGCTCAACCCGCAGTACGTCGTGCACGCCCTCAGCGGCCGGCTGCCCGACGACGCGCAGGTGTCGGTGGACGTCGGCTCGGTGACCTACTGGTACGCGCGGCACCTGCGCCTGCCCGTCGGCGTCGACGCGCACCTGTCGAGCACGCTCGCGTCGATGGGTTCGGCGCTGCCGTACGGGCTGGCGGCGAAGCTCGCCGAGCCGCACCGGCCGGTGGTGGCCCTCGCCGGGGACGGGGCCATGCAGATGAGCGGGCTCGCCGAGCTGCTCACCGTCGCCCACCGGTGGCGCGACTGGGCGGACCCGCGGTTCGTGGTGCTGGTGCTGCACAACCGCGACCTCGCCGAGGTGAGCTGGGAGCAGCGGGAGACGGAGGGCGATCCCCGCTTCGTCGACTCCCAGCGCCTGCCGGACGCCCCGTACGCCCGCTGGGCCGAGCTGCTGGGCCTGCACGGCGTCCGGGTCACCACGCCGGACGAGGTCGACGCCGCCTGGGACCGGGCCCTGTCGGCGGACCGGCCGACGCTGATCGAGGCGATGGTGGACCCGGCGATCCCGCTGCTGCCGCCCGCGCAGCCGTACGAGAAGGTCGCCACCATGTACGAGGCGCTCGGCCGGGAGGACACCGACCTGGGCCGGCGGGCGCTGGCGCACCTGCGCCGCGAACGGGCCACCGAGGGCTTCGACGACCCGCAGTGAGTGCGGGACAGGTGTGACGACCGGTGACCGGGACAGGGCCCGCACGCCCGAGTCGTCGCCGCTGAACGCCGGCCGTGCCGCCGTGGGTGGGGCCCGGACAGTCAAGGGAGGGAGCACGTCGTGGTTGACCGGATCGCCGACCCGTGGGGTGAGCGGACCCCGTACGGGCCGGGGCAGCAGTGGCCGGTGCGGGTGGACCGGTTCCTCGACGGTGACCTGACCGAGGCCGACGTGGACCGGTGGGTGCAGTCGGCGTCGGTGCTGCACTCCAACGGCGACGCCATGGACATCGCGGTCGCCGACGGCCGCATCGTCGGGATGCGGGGCCGGGCGGTGGACCGGATCAACCGGGGCCGGCTCGACCCGAAGGACCTGTACGGGTGGCAGGCCAACCACAGCCCGGACCGGCTGACCCGGCCGCTGGTGCGCGAGGGCGGCAGGCTGGTCGAGACGGACTGGGACACCGCGATGGGCCGGATCGTGGCCCGCTCGAAGGATCTCCTCGACGGTCCGGGCGGGTGGGGGCACTTCGGCTTCTACACCAGCGGCCAACTGTTCCTGGAGGAGTACTACACGCTGGGTGTGATCGGCAAGGCCGGGCTCGGCACGCCGCACATGGACGGCAACACCCGGCTCTGCACGGCCACCGCCGCCGCCGCGATGAAGGCGAGCTTCGGCACCGACGGGCAGCCCGGCTCGTACACCGACGTGGACCACTGCGACGCGATCGCCCTGTGGGGGCACAACGTCGCCGAGACCCAGACGGTGCTGTGGATGCGGATGCTGGACCGGCGGCGCGGGCCGAACCCTCCGGCCATGCTCGCCGTGGACCCCCGCGCCACGCCGGTGGCGCGGGAGGCCGACCTGCACCTCGCCGTGCGCAACGGCACCAACATGGCCCTGATGAACGGCCTGCTCCGCGAGATCATCCGGCGCGGCTGGTACGACCGCGACTACGTCGACGCGCACACCCTCGGCTTCGAGGAGCTGTGCCGCATCGTCGACGGCTACCCGCCCCGCCGGGTCGCCGACATCTGCGACGTGCCGGCCGCCGACGTGGAGCGCGCCGCCGAGCTGCTCGGCACCTCGCGGCGGCTGCTGTCGACCGTGCTGCAGGGCTTCTACCAGTCCAACCAGGCCACCGCCGCCTCGTGCGGCGTCAACAACCTGCACCTCGTCCGGGGCATGCTCGGCCGACCCGGCGCCGGGATCTACCAGATGAACGGCCAGCCCACGGCGCAGAACACCCGGGAGACCGGCGCCGACGGTGACCTGCCGGGCCTGCGCAACTGGGAGAACACCGCGCACATCGCCGAACTGGCCCGGCTCTGGAACGTCGACGTCGACAGCATCCCGCACTGGGCGCCCCCGACGCACGCCATGCAGATCTTCCGCTACGCCGAGCAGGGCTCGATCAAACTGCTGTGGATCAGCGCCACCAACCCGGCGGTGTCCCTGCCCGACCTGTCGCGCGTCCGGCGCGTCCTGGCGAAACCGGAACTGTTCGTGGTGGTGCAGGACCTGTTCCTGACCGAGACCGCCGAGTTGGCCGACGTGGTGCTGCCCGGCGCCACCTGGGGCGAGAAGACCGGCACGTTCACCAGCGTCGACCGCACGGTGCACATCTCCGACAAGGCCGTCGACCCACCGGGCGAGGCTCGCCCGGACCTGGACATCTTCCTCGACTACGCCCGGCGGATGGACTTCCGCGACCGCGACGGGCAGCCGCTGATCCGGTGGACGGGGCCGGAGGAGGCGTTCGAGGCGTGGAAGGAGTGCTCGCGGGGGCGACCGTGCGACTACACCGGCATCACCTACGCCAAGCTGCGCGGCGGCTCCGGCGTCCAGTGGCCCTGCACCGAGGAGCAGCCCGACGGCACCGAGCGCCTCTACACCGACGCGGTGTTCCACACCGACCCCGACTACTGCGAGACGTACGGCCACGACCTCGCCACCGGCGCCGAGTTCACCGAATCCGAGTACCGCGCCAAGGAGCCGAACGGGCGGGCGTTCCTGCACGCCGTCGACTACCAGCCCTCCCCCGAGGTGCCCGACGACGAATACCCGATGCTGCTCACCACCGGTCGCACCGTCTACCAGTTCCACACCCGTACGAAGACCGGCCGCGCCCCGCAGCTCGACCGGGCCGCCCCGGACGTGTGGGTGGAACTCAACCCGGCCGACGCCGCCCGGCTCGGCATCGCCGAGGGCGACCTGGTCGGCGTCGCCTCGGCCCGCGGCGGCATCCAGGCCCCCGCGCGGCTGTGCGGCATCCGCCCCGGCGTGGTGTTCCTGCCGTTCCACTACGGCTACTTCGACCAGGCGCCGCACGAGCGCACGCCCCGCGCCGCCAACGAGCTGACCGTGACCGCCTGGGACCCGGTCTCCAAGCAGCCCCTGTTCAAGGTGACCGCCGTCGCGGTGACGAAGCTCGCCGACGGCCGGGGCGTACCCTCACCGGCGCCGACGATCGGCGGCAGCGAGCCGCCCCCGGACGCCGGCGTGCCGCCGACCGTCGGCGGACCGGCGGCGCAGGCCACCAGCGGGAAGGAGTGAACCGTGCACCTCGCCCACTACCTCGGCCTGCTGCACCGCGCCCAGATCAACCTGGCCGACGCGTTCCGGCAGGTGGCTGACGCGCACGCCGAGGAACCCGACGTCCAGCATCTGTGCCAGCAGCAGGCGCGCCGCTGCGACGCGCACGCCGAACAACTGGGCCCGTTCGCGGCCCGCTACTCCGAGGACGCGCCCGCCGAACCGGACCGGCTGCACTCGCAGCTGTTCTCCGGCACCCGCACCGGCGGCATCGGCCTGCTGCGCGACCTGCAGGATCTCTACCTCATGGCCGCCGAGTGCGACATCGCCTGGACCGTCGTCGGCCAGGGGGCCTACGGCGCGCGCGACGAGGAGCTGCTCGCCGTCGTGCGGCGCTGCGAGGGCGAGACGGCGATCCAGCTCAAGTGGCTGCGCACCCGGATGAAGGCCGCCGCCCCCCAGGCGCTCGTCGTCGCGGACTGACCGACGCCGCCGTGTCCGAGGGCGCCGCCGTCGATGTCGGGCGGCGCCCCGGTCGGCTCAGCGCAGCAGGACCGGGCCGGCGTCGACGCGGGTCCGGAACAGGACGTACGGCTTGCGCCGCAGGTCCTGCCCGCGCTGGTACTTCGCCTGGCGGTGCAGCTGGTTGGCCGTCACGTACAGGTGCCCGTCGACGGCCACGGACATGGTGTCCGGCCACAGCAGCCGCGGATCGTGGACCACGGTCTCGTACCCGCCGTCGGGGCGTCGGCGCAGCACCGCGTCGTGTTCGTAGGAGGTCAGGTAGATCCGGCCGGCGTCGTCGGTCTCCAGGCCGTCCGCGCCGCCGCCCTTGTCGCCCTCGTCGCGTACGGTCGCGGCCACCTCGTCGTCGGAGACCGTACGGTCGGCCAGCGCGTCGGTGGCGACGCTGTACCACCGACGCGACGCCAGGGGACAGTAGTACAGGCGGGAGCCGTCGGCGGCGATGGCGATGCCGTCGCAGCCCATGCTCACCGGCTTCGGGTCGCCGTCGGCGGGGCGCTCGAGGAACGGCCGCCCCTCGACCACCGGACGGAACGTCTCGACCGGCTCCGCCTTCGTCGAGGGATGCTCGTGCAGCCGCCGCCAGGACGCGCCGGTGGCCAGGTCCACGACGATGAGGCCGTTCGGGCCGGAGTCCGAGGAGTCGGTGACGTAGGCGATGCCCGCCTCGCCGCGGCGCAGGTCGAAGCGCACGTCGTTGAGGTACGTGCTGGGCAGCGCCACGTCGGCCGGGAAGGTGATCACCTGGGCGACGGTGTCGGTGTCCAGGTCGACCCGGACGAGTTTCGGCCCGCCGGGCCGGGTCGGCTGGAACATGGGACTGCCGGTGTCGAGCACCCAGAGCCGGTCGGCCGGGTCGACGACGATGCTCTGCACGGAGACGAACGCCTGGACGTCGTCGTCGGCCGACGGGCTGTTCCACCGCTGGTCGGGGAACGGCACCTCCGCGCCGTCGCGCAGCTCGACCACCGTCGCGGGCACCTCGTCGCCCCACTTGGGGAAGTTGACGAAGATCCGTCCCGTGTGCGACACGCTCACGCCGGTCGGCATCGGCCCGGTGAAGGTGTGCACGACCTCCAGCTCCCCGACCGGCTCGTCGCGCGCCGGGGACGTCATCGCGGCGCCCTGAGCGCGACGGCCGGGACCGTGTCGGGGTGGGTGACGGCGTTCGGGGCGGACGCGCCGGCCGCTGCGGCGACGAGGACTGCGCTGCTCGGTGTCATCCCGCCTGCTACCCGCCGCCACGCCGGTGACACCTGGCGGGTGCGGTGCGGCGGGTCGCGGCAGTGGCCCCGACCACGCACGGTCGCCGAATGCCGTTCTGGCCGGTTCGGCTGTCGGCACGGCAGGCAAGTGGGGGACGATCGCGGCGGCAGGAGGAAGTATCCTGGCGGGCCTGTAGCCCACACCCCAGTGACGGATGTGGCGAACCGGCGTCGAGGAAAGCGGCGTGGGTCCCGGCTCCGCCCGACGGTGGGTCGTGCAGCGGCCCGCCAGCGCGGGCTGCCACCCGCGTGCCCACGCCACCCCCGGATCTCGAACGACGGGCGCGCCGATCGTGAGGATCGTTGCGATGACCCACCCGCCCACCGACCCCGCTGACGCCTTCGCCGAACTCGGTCGCATCAAGCTCGGCGAGGTGGGCCTCGACGACGTCCTGCAACGCGTCGCCGAGCTCGCCAAACGCGTCCTGCCCGTCCCGGTGGAGGTGTCGGTCACGCTGGTGCGCGGCGCGACGGGCCGCACGGCGGCGTTCACCAGCGACCTGTCGCGCGGGATGGACGAGCGGCAGTACGCCGAGGGCGGTGGTCCGTGCCTGGACGCCGCCGCCAGCGGCGCCGTCCTGTCCGTGCCCGATCTCGCCGTGGAGGACCGCTGGCCGGACTGGGCCGCACACGGCCGCAAGGCCGGGGTCGGCAGCTCCGTCTCGGTCGGGCTGCCCATCCAGGAGGCCGTCGTCGGAGCGCTCAACGTCTACGCCCACGCCCCGCACGCCTTCGACGAGGACACGGTGGCGGTCCTGGAGACGTTCGCCGCGTACGCCGCGGTCGCCCTGGCCAACGCGCAGCTCTACGACAGCACCGCGACCCTGGCCCGGCAGATGCAGGAGGCCATGGCGAGCCGGGCCGTGATCGAGCAGGCCAAGGGCATCATCATGGCCGAGCGCCGCTGCACCCCGGCCGAGGCGTTCGCGGTCCTGGCGAAGACGTCGCAGGACGCCAACCGCAAGGTCCGCGACGTGGCCCAGGCCCTGGTCGACCGGGCGACGCGGCGATGACGGTGCCCGTTGTCGACCGGGTCGGCGCGACCGCAACGGGCTCACCGCCGGGCGGGCGTCGACCGGCTACCGTCCGGCGGTCCGGTCCACGACGCCCGGGACCGGTGTGCCGTCCGGGAACGCCTCGTCGAGCAGGGCCACGCCGTCCTGCGGGTGTGCGCGCTCGATGAGCCCGGAGCGGGCGTCACGCTTCTCGGCGCGGTCGACACCCATGGCCTGGTTGCGGTGCTGTTCCAGGGCGGGGTCGCACTGGCCGTCACGGTTGAACGACCACATCAGCATCGGCTCGCCCAGCGGCAGCGGATCCCCGGGGCCGGTGTCGAGACGCCCGGTGTGCCAGGTGTGCCAGGTCTTGCCGTAGCTGTTCATCAGCATCGTCATCAGCGCCCGCTCCGCCGGTTCCGGGAGCCCGGGGGCGATCAGCTCACCGCCCAGGATCTCGAAGTTGTGCGGATGCCAGTAGCGGCGCTCCGCCTCCGGCAGTGTCGCGTACAGCCGTTCGGAGACGATGTACTCGACGCCGATGAGGTTCGCCTCGGCGGTGTTGCCGTCGAACAGCACGCACTGCAGGAAGTCGTCGTTGACCTGGCGGCAGTAGTGGTGTGCCTCCATCTGCATCGACGGGTCGTCCTTCGCCGGATGGAAGCCGACCACGTACGCGTCGAAGCCCTTCAGCGGCGTCGCCTCCTGCAACGCCTTGGACCCGAGCGACAGCCCCTGGTGCCACAGGCTCGTCGACTCCCCCGGCGGCCGTACGGGGCTGGGGCGCTTTTCCATGTCCTCGCTCCTCGCTGCTGGTCGTCGGAGACCTCGCTCCGGTCGTCGCGGGTCGGCTGCGTCCCTCGTCTACCCCGCCTCGCGCGACGAAACCGTGACTGCCCGTTCCGGACGTTTCCGTCGGGATCACGGGGTTACTTCCTGGACGGGACGAGGAACGACAGCCAACCGATGAGGGGACCGACATGGCCCGACCCAGGATCGTCATCGTCGGCGCGGGATTCGCCGGCTTCCACGCGGCCCGCCGCCTGGCCCGGGTCGCGCGCGGCGCCGCGGACGTGGTGCTGGTCAACCCGACCGACTACTTCCTGTACCTGCCGCTGCTGCCGGAGGTCTCCGGCGGCGTACTGGACCCACGCCGGGTGACCGTGCCCCTGACCGACACGCTGCCCGGGGTGCAGGTGGTGCTCGGCGAGGTCGACGGCATCGACGTGGACGGCCGCAGCGTCTCCTACGTGGACCCGGAGGGGCGCTCCGGTCGGCTGTCGTACCACCGGCTGGTCCTCGCTGCCGGAAGCGTCAACAAGCTCCTGCCGATCCCCGGGGTCGCCGACCACGCCCACGGCTTCCGGGGCATCCCGGAGGCCGTGCACCTGCGGGAGCGGCTGATCCAGCAGATCGAGATGGCCGACGCCGCCGACGACCCGGCCGAGCGGGAGGCACGCTGCACCTTCGTCGTGGTCGGCGCCGGCTACACCGGCACCGAGGTCGCCGCCCAGGGCCAACTGTTCACCGACGAGATCGCTCGCCGCCACCCGAGACTGGACGGGATCCGCCCGCGCTGGCTGCTGCTGGACACCGCCGACCGGGTCCTGCCCGGCCTCGCCCAGCGGATGTCCCGGGTGGCCGAGCGGGTGCTGCGCCAGCGTGGGATCGAGGTGTGCCTGGGCACGTCTGTCGCCGAGGCCACCGCCGAGGGGGTCCGCCTCTCCGACGACCGGTTCGTGCCGTCGCGCACCCTGGTGTGGTGCGTCGGGGTGCGACCCGACCCGCTCGTCGAGGCCACCGGGCTGCCGACGGACAGGGGTCGGGTCACCGTCGACGAGTACCTGGCCGTGCCCGGTCACCCGGAGATCCTCGCCTGTGGCGACGCCGCCGCGGTGCCCGATCCGGCCCGCCCCGGCGAGATCACCCCGATGACCGCCCAGCACGCGGTCCGTCAGGGCCGGCTGGCCGCCGACAACGTCGCCGCGTCGTACGGGGTCGGTCGGCGCCGCCCGTACCGGCACCGTGACCTGGGCTTCGTGGTGGATCTCGGCGGCTGGCAGGCCACCGCGAACCCGCTGCACGTACCGCTGTCCGGGCCGCTGGCCCGCGTCGTGGCCCGCGGGTACCACCTGCTGTCGCTGCCGGCCAACCGCGCCCGCACCACCGCCGACTGGCTGTTCACCGCGGTCGGCTCCCGACCGAGCGTGCAGCTCGGCCTCGTGCCCGGCGCCGCCGTGCCGCTGGACACCGCCGCCCCGGAGTTGATCCGCCGCTGACCGGCCCGGGCCTCAGGGACAGTGCCGCCAGGCGGTGGTGAACAGGTCCGGGTCGCCGAAGTTCCCCGACTTGAGCAACAGGGCGAGCGCGGGGCCGCCCTCGGGAACCATCCACGGCAGGCCGGGGCCGGCCGCCGGTCCCACCCGCAGCGTGCCGAGGTCGAGCGCCCGGACCACCGCCCCCGACGTCTCGCCGCCGGCCACCAGCAGGCGGCGGACGCCGAGGGTGTCCACCGCGCGGCGGGCGATCCGCGCGGTCGCCGCCTCCAGCAGCGCGGCGGCTCGCCCCGGGCCGAGCCGGGCTTCGCTTGCCGCGACCTGTTCCGGATCGGCCGAGGAGGTGACCAGGACGGGCCCGGTCGTGTCCCGGTACGCCCGGGCCACGGCCGCGACCACGGCGTCGACCGCGCCCGGCGAAGTGGTGTCGAGGTCGACCGGGGACAGGGTGACCCGGGGTCCGGGGAACCCGTCCACCTGTTCGCGGGTCCGTGCGGAGCAGCTGCCGGAGAGGATCAGCTGCCGCCCCGGCGGCACCACGGGTACGGCCCGCGCGGCGACCGCGCCGCCGTCGCCCGGTGAGCGCCGCGCGGCGGTGCCGGACACCCGCGCCAGCGCGGCCCCCAGCCCGGCGGCGCCGCCCACCAGCGGCCTGCCCGGCATGGCCAGCAGCGCCTCGGCCAGCGTGTCCAGGTCGCCGTCGGTGAGGGCGTCGACGATGACGTGCCGGGCGCCGTCGCGGCGGGCCGCCTCGAGCGCGACGGTGACGGCGGCGGGGCCGGCGGTGACCGTGGCCCGGTCGACGAGCGCGACCCCACCCCCGGCCTGGCGGGAGAGCACCCGCACGAGGTCGGGGTCGCGCATCGGGGTGAGGGGGTGGTCCCGCAGCGGTGACTCGGACAGCAGTCGCCGGCCGACGAAGAGGTGTCCCTGGTAGACGGTGCGGCCCACGCGCGGCGTGGCCGGCGTGCCGACGGCGACCGGGTCGGCGCCCCCGAGCAGGTCGACGAGGGCGTCCGCCACCGGTCCGATGTTGCCCTCGTCGGTGGAGTCGAACGTCGAGCAGTACTTCTGGTAGAGCGTCGTGCAGCCGGCGCCGAGCAGCCACCGCGCCGCGGCGAGCGACTCCGCGAGGGCCAGCTCGCGCGGTGCGGTCCGGGACTTCAGTGCCACCACCACGCAGTCGCTGGCGGGCGGCGGCGCCGTGGGCTGGCCGACCACCACCACCGCCGACCCGCCCGCCTCGCTCACCGCGTCCGCGAGGTCGCAGGCCCCCGTGAGGTCGTCGGCCACCGCGCCGAGCCAGGGCCCGGTCACGGGGTCACCGCCTGGGCGACGCCCACCGCTGGCCGGGTCGCCGGGACGGCCGTCCCGTCGTCCAGCGGCGCGACCACCACCTCCCGGCAGGTCGTCCGCAGCAGCGCGAGCTGGTCGTCGTCGGCCCCCGCGTCGACGACGACCGTGTCGACGGCCGCCAGGTCCAGAAACCGCATCGGGGCGTGTGCGGCCAGCTTGCCGTGGTCGAGCAGCAGGACCACCCGGCGGGCGATGCGGGCCATCGCCCGCTTGATCTCGGCGTCCGCGGCGTTGGCGGAGTAGACCCCCGTCGACGCGGCCGCCGTCGCGGACAGCACGACCACGTCCACCGCCAGGTCCGCCAGGCCGCTGCGGGTGAGCGGCCCGGTGAAGGAGCGGGTGGCGCGGTGGTAGACACCGCCGAGGGAGATCAGCTCCAGGTCCTCGCGCCCGGTGCACGCCGTGATCACCGGCACCGAATGGGTGACGACGGTGAGGCCGCCGGGGAGTCGGGCGGCGAGGGCCGCGACCGTGGTGCCGGCGTCGAGGGCCACCACCGCGCCCGCCGGCACGAGCGGTACGGCGGCGCGGGCGACCGCCTCCTTCTCCGCCGTCGCGGCACCCCTGCGCTGCTCGAACGGCACGCCGGACGCGGGCGTGGGTGCGCTCGCGCCACCGGCGACCCGGTTCACCAGTCCCTGGGTGGCCAACTGCCGCAGGTCACGGCGGATGGTCATCTCCGACACGCCCAGCTCGGCGGCGGCATCGGTCGAGGAGACGTAGCCGGTCTCGCTCACCCGGCGCAGGAGTTCGCGGCGCCGCTCGGGGGCCTGCGTGTAGCGCACCGCTCCATCCAAGTGCGGCTCCGCCACTTTGTCAATTACCGAACATTTGGCCTTGACCCGTTCGTTCGAAACCGAACAGAATGGCCCGGTGAACGGCGCCACGCGTCCCCCCGACGCGGCCACGGCCGACGCCCGGAGGACTCCGCGCGGCGGGGCCTGCCTGAGCGTGGGCATCGACGTGGGGACCACCAACACCAAGGTGGCCCTGGTGGCGATCGACGGCCCCGCCGTGCGGGTACGCGCCGTCGCCAGCGCCCCCACGCCCCCGCCCGGCTGCCTGGGAGCCGTGCTGGTCGGCCTGCTCCGCCAGGTGCTGGACGGGTCGCCGGCGCCCGACGCCGTGGGCATCGCCTCGATGGCCGAGACCGGCGTGCCGCTCGACGCGACCGGAGCGCCACTCGGTCCCTGGCTGCGCTGGGACAGCCACCGGGCCGGGACCGAGGCGGACAAGTTGTCCCGCCGGCTCGGCTGGGCGCAGCTCGTGCGGGCCACGGGGGTGCGACCCAGCGCCAAGGTTCCGCTGGCCAACTGGGCGTGGCTGCGGGCCAACCGGCCGGACCAGTGGCGGGCGATGGCATCCTGGGCGGGCGCGGCGGACCTCGTCTGCCTGCTGCTCACCGGCCACCTGGCGACCGACCACACGCTGGCGGGGCGGACCATGGCGTACCGGCTGCCCCGCCCCGGCCAGCCGGCCCCGGAGGCCTTCGACACCGATCTGCTGGCCGAGGTGGGCCTGCGACCGCGACAGCTGCCGCCCGTCGTGGCGCCGGACAGGTTCGCCGCCACCGTCCGGGACCCGGCCTTCACCGGCGCCGGGCTGCGGGCCGGAACACCGGTGGTGGTGGCGGGCCACGACCACGCCGTCGGCGCGTACGCCTGCGGGGTGCGGGAGCCGGGCGACGTCGCGAACTCGCTCGGTACGGCCGAGGCGGTGCTCTCCGTCCTCGCCGGCGACCCCGACCCGGTGGCGGCGGCGCGGGCCGGCATGAGCACGGTCGTCCCCGTGGCCGGCCGGCACCGGGCGCTCCTCGCCGGCTCGTCGAGCGCCGGAGCCACCATCGCCTGGTGGCTGGCCCACGAGTCGGGCGGCATGACGACCGCCGACCTGGCCGCCCAGGTGCTCGGCCGCGGTGACCGGCCCACCGACGTGCTCGTCCTGCCCTACCTGGCCGGGCGGCAGTCCCCCGCACCCGACCCGCGGGCCCGGCTGCGGATCCTCGGGCGGCGCCCCACGCACACCCCGGCCGTGCTGGCCCGCGCGATGTTCGAAGGGCTGTGCCTGCAGACCCGGTGGATGCTGCACGAGCAGGCCCGGCTCGCCGGCGGGCCCGCCGATGCGGCGGTGACCCTGTTCGGCGGGGCCGGCGCGGCCAACCCCGCCTGGGTGCGCGTCAAGGCCCACGTCCTGCCCGCCGAGCTGCGCGTGGTGGCGGCGCCGGAGCCGGTGGCCGCGGGCGCGGCGATCGTCGCCGCCGTCCGGGCGCACCGGACCGGGCCGACCGCCCCCGCACTGGCCTGGGAGCCGGGGCCGGCGGTCGCGGGCGCGGGCCGCGACTACGACGAGCCGTTCGCCAGGTTCGTGACGGCCGCGACCCGTGCCGGGGTGGCCGACGACGATTCGCAAGGAGAAGAGGTCAGATGACGGATTCGGGACCGGCGCCCACGCTGGACGCCATCGCGCGGCCCACGGGTGGGTTCGCGATGGTGGCGATGGACCAGCGGGAGAGCCTGCGCACCATGTTCGCCGAGGCGGGGGCCGGCCGACCGGACCACGACGGGATGGTCGCCTTCAAGACCGCGGTGGCCCGCGCGCTCGGCCCGCTGGCCTCCGGGTTCCTCATCGACCGCACCACCGGCCTGGATCAGGTCCGCCGCGACGGGCTGCTGCCCGCCGGGTGCGGACTGATCCTCGCGGCCGACGCCCTCGATCAGGAGCCCGGCCAGCCGGTCGAGGACACCCGGCTCGACGAGGTGGTCGCCGCGCCGGAGTTCGACCTCAGTGGCGTACGGGCGATCAAGCTGTTGCTGCTCTGGCGCCGCGACGCGCACCGCGAGCACCGCGTCGAACTGGCCCGGCGGTTCATCGCCCTGGCCGCGGAGCGCGACGTGCTCTCGGTGCTGGAGCCGGTGGTCCGGGCCACCCCCGAGGAACTGTCCGCCGGCCGGTGGGACCAGGACGCGGCGATCCTCGAGGCGGCCCGGGAACTCTCCCCGCTGCGTCCCAGCCTCTACAAGGCGCAGGTGCCGCGGCAGGGCCGGGGCACGACCGGCGAACTCCGGCGGGCGTGCGAGGACCTCGGCTCCGCCGTCACCGGCCCCTGGGTGGTGCTGTCCCAGGGCGTGCACCGCGACGACTTCCTCGAAGCGGTACGGGCCGCGTGCCAGGGCGGCGCCAGCGGTTTCCTCGCCGGCCGGGCGCTGTGGAGCGACGTGGTCGGTCGCCCCGACGTGGACCGGGCACTGGCCGAGATCTCCGTGCCCCGCCTCGAACGGCTCGTCGAGGTGGTCGACCGGGAGGCGACGCCGTGGCGGAAGGCATGACCGGCACCGTCGGCCTGCTGCACACCGTGCCCGCGCTGGCCGCGACGTTCGACGACCTGCTGCGCGCCTCGGCCGCCGAGACCCGCCGGATCCACGTCGCCGACGCCTGGCTGCTCGACACCGCACGCCGCGACGGCGTCACCGCGGCCGTCCGGGACACCGTGCTCGCGCACCTGCGCCACCTGGAGTCGGTCGGGGTCGCCGCCGCCCTGGTCACCTGCTCCTCCATCGGCGAGGCGGCGGAGGAAGCGGCCGGACGGGTGGGGATTCCGGTCGTACGGGTGGACGCGGCGATGGCCGACGAGGCGATCGCGGTCGCCGCCGGGCCCGGGGCGCGGGGACGCATCCGCGTGCTCGCCACCCTCGCGTCCACGCTCGGGCCGACCGGGCGGCTCGTCGAGCGGGCGGCCCGCGGCGCCGGCCGACCCGTGGAGGTGACCGCGGAACTGGTGCCCGACGCCGCCGAGGCGCAGGACCGCGGCGACCGGGAGCGCGTGGACAGCCTCGTCGCGGCGGCCGTCGCCCGCGCCGCGGCCGGCGCGGACGTGGTCGTGCTGGCCCAGGCCTCCATGGCCCGCGCCGCGGCGCTCGCCGACGTCGGGGTACCGGTGCTCAGTTCGCCGCGCGGCGGCGTCGCCGCGCTGTTGGGTGTCCTGTCCGACCGGCCGGGCTGATCCGGCAACACCTTCGAGGACGTGACCGATGACGACGCACCGCTTCCCGCCCGGCTTCCTCTGGGGCGCGGCGACCTCGGCGTACCAGATCGAGGGCAGCCTCGACGCCGACGGGCGGGGGCCCTCGGTGTGGGACACCTTCGCCGCGCGGCCGGGCGCCGTCGAGGGCGGCGGCGACGGCTCGCGGGCCTGCGACTCGTACCGGCGGTGGGACCGCGACGTGGAGCTGGTCGCGGGGCTCGGCCTGGGCGCGTACCGGTTCTCGGTCTCCTGGTCGCGGATCCTGCCGGAGGGTCGCGGCCGGGTCGAGCCACGCGGCCTGGACCACTACGAGCGCTTCGTCGACGCGCTGCTCGCCCGCGACGTCACGCCGGTCCTCACGCTCAACCACTGGGACATGCCGCAGGCGCTGATGGCCGACGGCGGCTGGGTGGGCCGCTCCAGCGTGGACGCCTTCGCCGAGTTCGCGGCGGCGGTGGCCGACCGGCTCGGCGACCGGGTGCACTGGTGGATCACCCAGAACGAGCCGTGGATCATCGCGCTGCTGGGCTACCAGCTCGGCCTGCACGCTCCCGGCGTCCGGGACCTGCGCGCGTCGGTCGCGGCCGGTCACCACGTCCTGCTCGGACACGGCGCGGGCGCCGACGTCATCCACGCCCGCGCGCCACGGGCGCGGGTCGGCTGCGCGCTGAGCCTGTTCCCGTGCGACCCGGCCAGCGACGACCCGGCCGACCTCGCCGCCGCGGAGGGCTCGGACGGCTACGTGAACCGGTGGTACCTCGACCCCCTGCTCGGCGACGGCTACCCGGCCGACATGTGGGCGCACTACGAACGGGCCCTGGGCGGCGGCCTCGACGACATCATCCGGCCCGGCGACACCGAGCTGATCGGCGGGCGCAGCGACTTCCTCGGCGTCAACTACTACACCCGCCGGGTCATGGCCGCGGCGCGGCCCGGCCCCGGGCGCCCCTTCCCGTGGCGGGTGGTGGGTCCCTCCGGTGACGTGACCCGCACCGACGAGGGCTGGGAGGTGGCCCCGGACAGCCTGCGCGACCTGCTGATCCGGTTGCACCGCGACCACCCCGGCGTGCCCCTGATGATCACGGAGAACGGGGCCGTGTACGGCGACACCCCCACCCACGACGGGCTGGTGCACGACCAGCGGCGCATCGACTTCCTGCTCGGCCACCTGCGGGCGGTGCACCAGGCCATCGACGCGGGCGCGGAGGTGGTGGGCTACCTGCACTGGTCGCTGCTGGACAACTTCGAGTGGGCGCTCGGCTACCGCCCCCGCTTCGGCCTGGTGCACGTGGACTACCCCTCCGGCCGGCTGACCGTCAAGGACTCCGGCCGGGTGTACGCCCGCATCGCCGCCACCGGCCAGCTTCCCGACACCCGCCCCACCGTGCCGCCGTTCGGCTGACATCGAAGGAGAACTCCCATCAAGCTCACCTCTGGGCCCGGCACCCACACCGTCACGGCTGCCGGTTACGTGTTGCAGGTACGCGGCCCGCAGCGGCTCGCCGTCCTCGCCGACGCGGACGGCCGGATCTGGTCCCGGCTGAGCCTGCTGGCCTCGGTGGACCGGGCCGACCTGGCGGACGAGTCGTACGACTTCGGCGAGCCGGTGGTGACCGTCGGCCGGCGCGACGGCGAGGACGTCGTCGAGGTCGAACTGGCCTGCCGGAGCACCGCGTGGACGGCCAAGTCGGTCCGGCTGCGCTGCTACGCCGACCGGATCGAGACGTCGGTCGCCGTCACCGGCTCCGGCACCCTCGGCGACGTCCGGCTGCTGGGCGGCCGGGCGGTCCTGCCGAACGGAGCCTGCGGCACCTTCCGCTCCTCGACCGACTTCGCCTCGGTGTTCAACCCCACCCCCACCGAGCCGGTGCAGGTGGTCCGGCCGGCCTCCGCCGGCGCCGCCCTCGGGGTCGTCGGCGACGCCTCGGCCGGCCGGCTGCACGCCGTCTTCTCCCCGCCGCCGCTGCTGCTGGCGTTCGGACGGGAACCCGCCCGGCACGCCACGCACGTCCCCGACGGTGGCTGGCTCACCGCGGGAGTCCTGGGCCACGTCGCCGACCTGCGCTTCACCGAGCTGAGGTACGTCCCGCTGGACGGCGGCTTCCTGCTGGAGCTCGACTACGACGGGCACACCACCGTGGACGGGACGTTCGAGAGCCCCACCCTCGTGCTCCGGCCGGCGGCCGACCCGTGGCAGGGGCTGGCGGCGTACCGGGCGGACCTGGTGCAGCGCGGCTTCGCGCCCGCCGCCGCGGCCGCGCCCCGGGCCGGCTGGTGGACCGAGCCGATCTTCTGCGGCTGGGGCGCGCAGTGCGCCGCCGCCCCCATCCCGGGCCAGCCGATGTCGTACCCGTACCACCTGTCGGAGCTCGGGCCGGCCCTCGTGCCGGACGGCCTGCCGGTCGCCTTCGACCTGGCCCGTCAGGACCGCTACGACGGCTGGCTCGGCCGGCTCGCGGAGCACGGCGTCGTCCCGGGCACGGTGGTGATCGACGACCGCTGGCAGTCGGCGTACGGCACCGCCGAGCCGGACCCGGCCCGCTGGCCCGACCTGCGGTCCTGGATCGCCCAGCGGCACGCCGCCGGCCAGCGGGTGCTGCTCTGGTGGAAGGCGTGGGACCCGACCGGCCTGCCAGCGGCGGAGTGCGTGACCGACCCGGGCGGGGTGCCCGTCGCCGTCGACCCCGGCAGTCCCGCGTACCTCGACCGGCTGGCCCGGATCGTGACCGGGCTGCTCGGCCCGGACGGCCTGGACGCGGACGGCTTCAAGATCGACTTCACCCAACGCGCGCCGGCCGGCCGGGGGCTGCGGCGACCGGGAGCCCCGGCCGACGCCCCGTGGGGGATCGCGGCGCTGCACCGGATGCTGGAGACGCTGTACCGGGCGGCGAAGGCGGTCAAGCCGGACGCCCTCGTCGTCACCCACACGCCGCATCCCGGCTTCGGTGACGTCTGCGACATGGTCCGGCTCAACGACATCCTCGAACGCGATCCGGCCGGCGGGGTCGTCCCGGCCGTCGACCAGCTCGCCTTCCGGCACGCCGTGGTCGCGGCGACGATGCCCGGCCACCTCGTCGACACCGACCAGTGGCCGATCGCGGACCGGGCGGAGTGGCGCGCGTACGTCGAGGCGCAGCGCCGGCTGGGCGTGCCGGCGCTCTACTACGCCGAACGCATCGACCGCTCCGACGAGGAGCTGACCGGCGACGACCTCGCCCTGGTGGCCCGCACCTGGCGGGACTACCGCGCCGCACGGGACGCGGCCGGCAGTGAACCGGCGGTGACCGCGCCCCGTCCGGTGGAGGTCGGATGAGCACGACGGCCGAGGTGGTCGTGTACGCCGCCACCTCGGCCGGCGTCTGCGCGGCCGTGGCGGCCGCGGACGCGGGCGCCGACGTCCTGCTCCTCGAACCGGGCCGGCACGTCGGGGGGATGACCTCCGGCGGGCTCGGCTACACCGACGTCGGTGACGTGCGGGTGCTGGGCGGCCCGGCCGCCCGGTTCCGGCGGGACGTCGCGGAGCACTACGGGGTGCCGGTGGGCCGCTACGCGGGCCCCGAGCCGCGGGTCGCCGAGGCGATCTTCGGACGCTGGCTCGAGCACCCGAGGATCCGGCTGGTCACCGACACCGCGGTGCGCTCGGCGCGGCTGCGCGACGGCCGGATCGTCGAGGTGGGCACCGGCGACGGCCGGACGTTCACCGGCGGCGTCTTCGTCGACGCGAGCTACGAGGGCGATCTCCTCGCGCTCGCCGGGGTCCCGTACGCCGTGGGCCGGGAGGACCGCGCGTCGTACGGGGAGCGCTGGGCGGGACGCCAGGAACTGCTGCCCGGCCGGCACACCATGCCGCCGTTCGTCTCCCCCTTCCGAGACGATCCGGCCGGTCAGCGCGAGGGCCCCGTGCTGCCGCAGCTGCGTACCGGCCCGCTGGCCCCGGTCGGCACGGGCGACGGCGGCGTCATGGCGTACGGCTACCGGGTCTGCCTCACCACCGACGCCGACCGGATCCCGTTCTCCCGGCGCGACGGCTACGACGAGGCCCACTGGGAACTCGGCCGCCGCCTGTTCCACCACTGGCGGCGCCAGGGCTTCGAGCCGGCGGCCGGGGCCCTGCTCGGGCTGGAGCCCAACCTGCCGAACGGCAAGTGCGACGGCAACTCGCTCGGGCCCTTCTCGCTCAACGTCCTCGACGGCTCGGCCTGGGAGTATCCCGACGCCGACCCGGTGCGACGGGAGGAGCTGCGGCTGCGCCACCTGCACCACACCCAGGACCTGCTCTGGTTCCTGTCCCACGACCCGGACGTGCCGGCGGGCGTACGGCGGGAGCTGCGGCGCTGGGGTCTGCCGGCCGACGAGTTCCCCGACACCGGGCACCTGCCGCACCAGCTCTACGTCCGGGAGGCGCGCCGGATGCGCGGTGAGTACGTCCTCACCGAGCACGACCTGCTCGGCGCCCCGCCGCAGCACGACGTCGTCGCCCTGGGCTCGTACCACCTGGACGTCCGGGAGGTGCAGCGGACCTGGCGGTGGGTGCCCGAGCATCCCCGGCCGGTGGCCATGGTGTTCACCGAGGGCTACCTGTCGGTCCCGGTGCCGCCGTACCCGATCCCGTACCGGGCGCTCGTGCCCCGCTACGCCGACTGTCTGAACCTCCTCGTCCCGGTCTGCGTCTCGGCCTCGCACGTGGCGTTCTCGTCGATCCGGATGGAGGTGCAGTACCAGATGCTGGGGCACGCCGCCGGGTTGGCCGCCGCGCTGGCGCTGCGCGACGGCCGCCCCGTGCAGTCGGTGGACATCGGACTGCTACAGCGACACCTGCGGGACGCGGGGCAGGTCCTCGGGTTGTGACGTCCCGTCGTGCCGGGTGGCGGCCGGGCCTGTCGCGACCGCGCCCGGGCGCTGCCCGGCGGGCGTGGCACCGCCCGGGACCCCGCAGGCGTCCAGCGCGGCCACGACCAGCGCCCTGCCCTCGGTGGTCATCAGCCACGGCGCCAGGCCGTCCGCGCCCAGGAACACGCCGACCCGCGGCGCGGGCGCGAAGGTGCCGTCCGGCAGTCGGGCGCCGCGGGGGTAGCGGAACAGGGCCGGACGGTTCTCGTCCACGACCAGCGCCACGATCTGCGCGTCCGGCCCGACCTCGGCGACCGTCAGCTTGGCCGGTCCCCGGTAGACCCGGACCACGTCGTCGAGCCCGGCGGCGGCAGGGTCGGTCGGGTCCACGATCCGCACCCGGTCGCGGGCGAGCAGCACCTCGCTGTGCCGGGCCAGCCCGAGCGGGACGAGGCCGTGCCACGCCAGCAGCGGTACGCCGGCGCGGGCGACCGCCTCGATCGCCGGCGCGTCGGCGCCCCGGGTGACGACGACGAGCGACGCCGCCGCGAGCGCGTCGGGGCCCGGCGCGTGCTGTCGGCGCACCGCGTACCCCCGCTCGCCGAGCAGCGCGGCGAGCGCCTCGTCCCCTGCGGTGCGGCGCTCGCCGGTGACCAGCAGCACCATCGGCCGACCGTCGGCGCCAGCGGCCCGGCCGGCCGCGTCCCGCCCCGCCTGTCCGCCCGGCTCCGGTTCCTCCTGACCGATGCGGTCCAGCACCTCCCGCACGAACGGCGGGACGACCGAGCGCAGGACGTCGGCGTAGTGGCTCTCGGCGCGCGCCAGGGCCCGCCGGGTCTCCTCGACCGCGTCGGTGCTCGCGGTGTCCAGCAGGCGGACGGCCGCCAGTCCGGCCGCCGCCATGTCGGCGCCCGCCGCGAGCCACGGGCGCAGGGCCGCCACCAGCGGCTCCGGTTCGGCCGCCGCACCGCAGGCCCGGGCCAACCCGGTGAGCCGCCCGGTCAGCACGTCGACGGCGCCCGGCCGCCCGGCGAGGGTGTCGCCCACCGCCCGGACCAGTTCGGCGTCCGGCTCGGCGCTCGGCGGCCAGGAGCCGCACACCCGGATCAGCGGCGCCAGGTGCTCCGCTCCGGCTCCGGCCACCGTCGCCAGCGCCCGCCCGGCCGACGCGGCCGGGTCGTATCCCGCCGGGTCGCGGGCCCAGTCGGCCACCGACATCAGCGGGATCCGCGACGGCACGGCCTGGATCATCGGGTTGGTGAGCACCCCGACCAGCGGCGCGCCGGCCAGCTCGGTGGTGCGCCCGGTGAGCGGACCGAGGAAGAGCCGGCTCGGCTCGAAGTCGTTGACCGGGAAGTTGTCCCACAGCAGCAGGCGGCGCTGGTAGCTGGCCGAGGCCCTGTCGATGTCCGACCGGCTCACCTCGCCCACCACGATGTCGTGCCCGGTCCAGGCCACCACGACGTCCGCCGGGGCGCTCGCGGCGAACCGCCGGCGGTACGCGGTCTCCTCGACCCCGGCGTAGTCCGTGGGGCACACCAGCAGCGGCTCGGAGATGCCACGGGGCGTGAGGAACTCCGCCACGAACCGGGTGCACGTCTCGCCGTGCGCGGCGCCGGCCGCCCCGGCGCCGGGCCAACGGTCCACCTCCTCGGGCCGGGTCAGTTCGGCCGGTACGTCGTCGAAGAACAGGGCGAACGAGTCCACCCCCACGTCGTGCAACTGGGCGGCCTTCTCGGCGAGCGCCCGGTAGTCCACCTCCTCGGCGAACCGCATCGACAGGCCGGGGCTGATCGCGTACGTGAAGCGGATGCCCAGCGCACGCGCGGTCTCCGCCAGCTCGGCGAGCCGGGCGAGGTCGGGCGCCGGGTACCGGTGCCGCCAGCGGGCCCGGTGGTAGGGGTCGTTCTTCGGGGCGTAGACGTAGGCGTTCAGGCCGACGCGGGCGGAGAACTCCAGATGCGCCAGGCGCTCGGCGTGCGACCAGGGTGGGCCGTAGAAGCCCTCGACGGTGCCGCGCGTCGACAGGGCAGCAGGAGGCGCCGGGGATGAGGTGGGGGCCGACATTCTGGGAACGTTATCAGCAGCCTCTTCCCTTATGGACCAACGCTTGTCCTAGTGGAAATAATGAATCTTCCCCGATGCCCATGGGATCGATACCATCCCGGCTATGACCGAGTCGCGCGTATCGGAGATTGCGCCCGGTGTCTTCCGGGTAAGGGACACCTGCAACGTCTACGTGGTGCGCTCGCCGGAAGGCTCCGAGGGACCGGACGGCGTGACCGGCCAGGGCGGCGCCCCGGCCCCGCGTACCGCCTTCGCCATCGACTTCGGCTCCGGTCTCGCGCTCGATCATCTGGCCGAGATGGGCGTGGACCGGATCACCGACGTCCTGATGACCCACCATCACCGTGACCAGGGGCAGGGCCTGCCGCTGGCGGTGGCCGCGGGCATCCGCATCCACGTGCCGCCGGTCGAGCGGGACCTGTTCGCCGACGTGGAGGGGATGTGGCAGGCGCGCACCCTCTACAACGACTACAACCTGCGCCAGGACAGGTTCTCGCTCCTGGAGTCGGTGCCGGTGCACGACGTGGTGCCCGAGTACCGGCGTCGCACGTACGCCGGGACCACCGTCGAGGTGGCGCCCACGCCCGGCCACACCACCGGATCGGTGACCTACCTCGTCGAGCGCGACGGCCGGCACCTCGCGTTCACCGGCGACCTGATCCACTCCCCCGGGAAGGTCTGGTCGCTGGCCGCCACGCAGTGGTCGTACACCGACAACGAGGGCCCGGCGATGACGGTGCTGAGCTGCTACCAGCTCATGGAGCGCGACCTCGACCTCCTGCTGCCCTCGCACGGCGAGCCGATGGACGAGCCGGCGGTGGCCCTGGGCCTGCTCGCCACCCGGATGGGCCAGTACGTCGACTCGCGCCGTCCGTACCCCTGGGACCTGCGCGACCGGCTGGACAACCCGTTCACCGCGCTCACCGCGCACCTGTTGTTGAACCGGAGCAGCAACTCGTGCAGCTACGTCCTGCTCTCCGAGACGGGCGCGGCCCTCGTGATCGACTACGGCTACGACATGACCACCGGCCTGCCCTCGGGCACCGACCGGGCGTCGCGCCGCCCGTGGCTGGCCTCCCTGCCGGCGCTGCGGCGCAACCACGGCGTCACGTCGATCGAGGTGGCCCTGCCGACCCACTACCACGACGACCACGTGGCCGGGATGAACCTGCTGCGGGACGTGGCGGGCACCGAGATCTGGGCGCCGGAGAACGTGGCCGGGATCCTCGAGGCGCCCATGGTCCAGGACCTGCCCTGCGTCTGGTACGACCCGATCCCCGTGGACCGGCGGCTCCCGCTGGGCGAGAGCTTCACCTGGCACGAGTACGAGATCATGGTCCACGAACTGCCCGGGCACACCCTCTACGCGGCGGCGTACGAGTTCGTGGTGGACGGGGTGACCGTGCTGGTCACCAGCGACCAGCAGGTCGGCTCGGGGGTGCCGGGCGGCCCTCGCGAGGTGCTGAACTACCAGTACCGCAACCGCTTCCGCATCGGCGACTACCAGGCGAGCGCCGCCCTGTTCCGCCGGGTCGCCCCGGGGCTGATGGTCTCCGGGCACTGGGCGCCACGGTGGGTCACCGACGGCTATCTGGAGCTGTTGACCGAGGCGGGCGACGAACTCGTCCGGGTCCACCAGGACCTGCTGCCGCTGGACGAGGGCGAGGTCGTCGCGGACGGCGTGCTCGCCCGAATTGCGCCGTACTACTCGCGGGCGCAGACTGGCACCGTCGCCCGCTTCGTCGTCAGCGTGAGCAACCCACGACCCTCCGTCGAGAAAGCCGTGGTATGTCTTGTGCTACCGGTAGGCTGGGTCGCTGTGCCGGACGTCGCGACGATCTCGTTGCCCCCGCTCGGGCGGGGAGAGATAGAGGTCGAGGTGACGATGGCAGGACCGGCGCGACGGCGGGCCCGGATGGCCGCCGATGTGAGCATCGGCGGACTCCACCTGGGTCAGCACGCGGAGGCACTGGTGGACGTGGCAGAAGCTGGGTCGACGTGACGAAGGCTGGACAGGTGGCCGAATGAAGAGTGGGCTGACAGTGCCCGACGGGTTCCCTCCGGCACGTCGGCCTACCATCAGGGAGGTCGCCGAGACGGCAGGGGTGTCCCGGTCGACCGCCTCCCGGGCGTTGACCGGTCGCGGTTACGTCGCACCGGCGGTGCGGGACCGGGTCCGGGACGTCGCCCGCAGGCTCGGCTACGTGCCCGACGCCACCGCCCGGCACCTGCGGCAGCAGGCCAGCCAGTCGATCGGCGTGCTGGTGTCGGACCTGAACAACCCGTTCTACGCCGGGCTCGCGGCGGGCATCAGCCAGCAGGCCCGCAAGCGGCAGTACACGATGATGCTGGCCGACGACGGCGGCTCCCCCGAGGTCGAGGCGGAGGCGGCCGAGGCGTTCGTGGCCCTGCGGGTGGCCGGCGTCATCGTCACCCCCGTGTCCGCGCAGATCAGCACCTACCTGGCGCAACACCGGATCCCGGTGGTGGAGGTGGACCGTCAGTTCTCGGTGGGCGCCTGCGACGCCGTCATGGTCGACAACGGCAGTGCCGCCCGGCAGGTGACCTCGCAACTGCTGGAGCTCGGCCACCGGCGCATCGCGATGGTGATCGACGAGATGCACTGGACCACCGGCCGCGACCGGCTCGCCGGCTACCGGGCCGCGTTCTCGGCAGCCGGCCTACCGCTCGACGACTCGCTGGTGGTCGGCGCCGGCTGGGACGTGGACGCCGCCCGGATCGAGGCACACAAGCTGCTGAGCCGCCCGGAGCCGCCGACGGCCGTGTTCGCCGCCAACAACGTCCTGGCCGAGGCCGTGTGGCGGGCCGCCACCGAGCTCAACCTCACGATCCCCGACCAGCTCAGCCTGGTGTCGTTCGACGACGTCTCGTGGATGAGCCTGGTCCAACCCGGGGTGACCGCCGTGGCGCAGGATCCGGTGGCCCTCGGCGAGGCGGCCATCTCCCAACTCTTCGAGCGCATCCAGTCGCCGCAGGCGCCGGTGCGCACGGTGCTGCTCTCGGCCACGGTCACCTCCCGCGGCTCGACGGCCCCGCCCCGGACGCGCTGACCCGGCGACCCGCCGGCCCGGCCGCGCCGCCCCTGTCACCCGGCACTGGTGGCGAACACGTGCCGCCGCGTCCCGCCCACGCGCCGTAGCACCACCCGGCTGCCCTCCCTTGACGATGTCCGGGCGCCCTCATAGGCTCTCTCTGGGATCGATCCCATAGACCGCCGGCCTTCCGACGGCCGCCCCGGGGGACCCCGCGGGCATCCCGCTGCACCAGCCCCCGGGGCCGACCGAGAGGACTCCCATGACCGACCCTGACCCGTTCGCCCTGCCGCCCGCCGGCAGCCCGGGGCCGGTTCTGGCCCTCGACATCGGCGGCACGAAGCTGGCCGTCGGTGTGGTGACGGCCGACGGCTCCAGCCACGGCCTGGTGGTGGAGCCCACCCGCCGGGAGGACGGCTGGCGCGTCGTGACACGACGGCTCTTCGAGATGGGCCGCCGCGCCGTCGAACGCGCCGACGTCGGCCCCGTCCGGGCGGTGGGCATCGCCTGCGGCGGGCCGCTGGACGGGCCGTCCGGCAGGCTGCTGTCCCCACCGCACCTTCCCGGCTGGACCGACGTGCCCATCGGGCCGCTCGCGGCGGACGCGTTCGGGGTGCCGTTCGCGCTGCAGAACGACGCGACCGTCGGGGCCATCGCCGAGTACCGCTTCGGCGCCGGCCGCGGCACCACCACCATGCTCTATTTGACCGTCTCGACCGGTGTCGGCGGCGGCGCCGTCGTCAACGGCACCCTGCACCGCGGCGCCGCGGGCAACGGCGGGGAGTTCGGCCACCTCACCGTGCACCGGGGTGGCCGCCGGTGCGGCTGCGGGCGACACGGCTGCATCGAGGCGTACGCCTCGGGCACGTCGATCGCCCAGCGCGCCCGCGAGGCGCTGGCCGGCGGCGCGGCCTCGTCGATGGCGGCGCTGCCCACGTTGACCGCCGCGGACGTCGCGGCGGCGGCCGCCGCCGGTGACCCGCTCGCCGTACAGGTGTGGGCCGAGACCGTCGACCTGCTCGGCGCGGCGGTCACCGACCTGGTGAACGTGTTCGAACCCGATCTGGTGGTGCTGGGCGGCGGGGTCACCCGGGCCGGCGCCATGCTGATCGACCCGATCCGCGCCCTCGTGGCGCGCGAGGCCATGGCGCCGGCCGCCCGCGCCGCGCGCATCACCCTGGCCGAACTCGGCGACCTGGTCTGCGTGGTGGGCGCCGGAGCCATCGGCCACGACCTGCTCGACGAGGCCGACCCGGCCGGCGGGCTGAACCGGAACCTGCGAGTGGAGCGAGCCCATGTCTGACTGGTTGACGACCCAACTGGACGAGCACGTCGCCGTCGCCGAGGCGACCGCCACCACGCTGGCCGACGACATCCGCACGGTGGGCCGCCTCGTCTGCGACCGGCTCGCCCGCGGCGGCGTCGTCTACACCTTCGGCAACGGGGGCAGCGCCGCGGACGCGCAGCACCTCGCCGGTGAACTCATCGGCCACTACAAGCGCGACCGCAGGCCGCTGCCCGCGGTGACGCTGAGCACCGACGCCAGCGTGATGACCTGCATCGCCAACGACTACTCGTACGAGGACGTCTTCTCCCGCCAGGTGCGCGCGCTCGCCCGCCCGGACGACGTGGTCATCGCCTTCACCACCTCGGGGCGGTCCCCCAACGTCGTGGCGGCCCTCGCCGCCGGGCAGGCCGGCGGCGCCACGACGGTGCTGTTCGCCGGCGGCGACGGCGGCCCGGCCCGGGTCCACGCCGATCACGCCCTGCTCGTGCCCAGCAAGAGCACCCAGCGGATCCAGGAGATGCACACCCTGATGTTGCACGTGATCAGCGAGATCGTCGACGCGTGGGCCGCCGGCGAGGAGCCCACGGCGTGACCGAGCCCGACCACCGCGACGACACCGGCACCGCCACCGGTGCACCGCGACCCCCGACGGACCCGACGGTGCAACCGCCCCGGCAGCGCACGACGGCACGGGTCGACAGCGGGCACCCGACGGCGCCGGTCGCCAACGCCCCCTCCGGCGACCAGCCGGCCGACCTGCACCCCGCGCCACGCCCGCCGGCGACGCCGCAACGCACCCTGCACATGATCGGCAACGCCCACCTCGATCCGGTCTGGCTGTGGCCGTGGCAGGAGGGCTACCAGGAGGCCCGCGCCACCTTCTGGTCGGCGATCCACCGGATGGAGGAGTATCCGGACTTCGTGTTCACCTGCAACCAGGTGGTGCTGCTGAGCTGGGTAGAGGAGTCCGACCCCGAACTGTTCGCCCGGATCAGGGAGCGGGTCGCCGAGGGCCGCTGGCAGATGGTCGGCGGCTGGTGGGTGGAACCGGACTGCAACATGCCCTCGGGCGAGTCCTTCGTCCGGCAGGGGCTGTACGGCCAGCGCTACCTCAAGGAGAAGTTCGGGGTCACCGCCACGGTCGGCATGAACGTCGACCCGTTCGGGCACCACGGCATGCTGCCGCAGATCCTGCGCGGGCAGGGGATGCACGCGTACTGCTTCCTGCGGCCCGGCCCGCACGAGTCCAGTCTCACCGGCACCGCCTTCTGGTGGGAGTCGCCCGACGGCTCCCGCGTGCTCGCCTACCGGATCCCGTTCGAGTACTGCAGCCCGCCCGGCGACGTGGCGGGGCAGACCGACAAGTCGCTCGGCGTGCTCGACCACGGCCTGGGCGACATGATGATCTACTTCGGCGTCGGCAACCACGGCGGCGGGCCCACCCGGGCCAACATCGAGTCGATCCACCGCTACGACCGGATGGGCTCCTTCGGCCGGATGGTCATCTCCTCGCCGGCCCGCTACTTCGACGAGTTCGCCAAGAACCAGGGCGAAGAGGGGCTGGCGAAGCTGCCGGTCTGGCGCGACGACCTGCAGATGCACGCCCCGGGCTGCTACTCGGCGCATTCCGGGATCAAGCTCTGGCAGCGCCGCGCGCAGGCCGCGATCCTGTCCGCGGAGCGGTGGGCGGTGCTCGGCTCCACGCTGTTCGGGCTGGACTACCCGACCGACGACCTCGGCCGGGCCTGGCGGCAGATCCTGTTCAACCAGTTCCACGACGTGCTGCCCGGATCCGCCATCGAGAGCGCGTACGACGACGCCCGCGACCAGCTCGGCGAGGCGGTGGCGGTCGCCAAGCGGATCATCACGCGTACGCACAACGTGATCGCCCGGCACGTCGACATCCCCCTGGCCGAGGGCACCCAGCCCGTCCTGGTCTTCAATCCCCACCCGTGGCCGGTGACGGCGCAGGTGGAACTCCAGTACGGCGCCCAGCCCACCGGGGTGCACGTGGTGGACGCCGACGACCGCGTCACGGTCGCCCAGCGGACCCAGTCCGTGGCCACCACGGACGACAAGGGACGCGGGGCGACGGTGTTCGAGGCGGTCCTGCCGCCGCTGGGCTACCGGCTCTACCGGCTGCGTTCCGGCGTCGCGCCGGCGGACGCGCGGGTCAGCGAGCGCCCCCCGGGCGACCTGCGGGCCACCGACACGGTCCTGGAGAACGACCTGCTCCGGGTGGAGATCGACCCGGAGACCGGATGGCTGCGCGGGCTGCTGGACAAACGCACCGGGGTGGACCTGGTGGCCGGCGCCCGGGGCGAACACACCCAGATCTGCCAGGACCCGACGGACACCTGGGGCCACCGGGTCGTCTCGTACCGGTGGCCCGGGGCGGCCATGCGGACCACCCGCGTCACCCTGCGCGAGGCGGGGCCGCTGCGCGCCCGGCTGCGGGTGGAGCGGGCGTGGAACCGCTCCACCCTGGTGGAGGAGTTCATCCTCGGGCACCGCGACGACCACGTCGAGGTGCGGGTCACCCTCGACTGGCGGGAGCAGGCCCACCTGCTCAAGCTCTGCTTCCCGACGGCGGTGAGCGACCCGGTCGCCACGTACGAGATCCCGTTCGGATCCATCGCGCAGCCGGTCGACGGCGGGGAGAACCCCGCGCAGTCGTGGGTGGACGTCGCCGGCACGGTCGACGGCCGGCCCGCCGGGCTCGCGGTGGTCAACAACGCCAAGCACGGGTACGACGTCTCGCCCGGCGCCCCCGACGGGGACAGCCCGAGCATCGGCGTCACCGCCGTCCGCAGTCCCGTCTACTCCTGGCACGACCCGCGCCAGCTCGACCCGGACGGCTTCTACTCCTACCAGGACCAGGGCATCCAGTCCTTCCGCTACCTGCTCGTGCCGCACGGCGGCGACTGGCGGCAGGCCGGCCTGGCCCGGCGGGCGGCCGAGCTGGGCGCGCCGGTACGGGCCATGTTGGAGAGCTTCCACCGGGGTCCGTTGCCCGCCGCGCAGAGCTACCTGTCCGACGGCGGTGACCAGGTGATGGTGACCGCGGTGAAGGGCCACGAGGACGGCGGCGCAACCCCGGGCCTGATCGTCCGGGCGGTGGAGACCACCGGCCGGCCCGCCCGGGCCCGGATCGACCTGCCGGTGCTCGGGCGGGTCGTCGAGGCCGACTTCGGTCCCAGCCAGCTGCGCACCTTCCTGGTGCCGGTCGACGGGAGCGCCGTCCGGGAGGTCGACCTCGTCGAGTGGGACCTCGCCGAGGCGTCGCCCGGGTCGGTCACGGAGTCGGCGATCCCGGCGGCGCCGGGCGGGCGGCGCAGCACCGAGCCCGACCACGAGTCCTCCGACGCGACGATGCCGGCCGAGCGGCTGGCACCGAACCAGCGCCGCCGCGAGGGCGGCTGAGCCCCGACGCGCGGGACCGCTCCCCCGCTGACCCCGCCCCCGCGCTGCGCGTCCGGGGCGGGGTCAGCGGGGCGGGACCTGGAGGGTGGGGTCGGCCAGCGCCTGCTCGCAGCCGAGCAGCAGCACCCCCACGCTCCACGCGTGCGACAGCGTCAGCAGCATGCCCTTCGGCTGGAAGCAGGCGGTCTGGTAGTACCGCTCGCTCACCATCCCCCGGTACGCGTTGAAGTCGCCGTCGAAGCGCGCGACGAACTGGCGGAAGCAGGCCAGCGCCTCGCGGGCACGCTCGACGTAGTGCGGGTCGCCGCAGGCAGCGGAGAGCTCCGCGAACTCCGCCGTGCAGATCAGCCCGTACGCGTGCAGGTGCTGGTTGGAGGGCGAGGCGTTGTCGGCCCCCCGGGTGGCGAACCGGTAGGTGTGCAGCAGCGTGCCGGCCGGGAACGCGGTGTTGTACGTGTAGCGGAAGGTCAGCGTCCAGTCGGCGGCGCGGCGGGCCAGGTCCAGCCAGCGCCGCCCGCCGGTGCGGCGGTACAGCGCCAGGTATGCCATCACGGCGACGTAGCCGTCCTCGGAGGTGGGGGCGAGGTCCACGTCCTCCGGCGCGCCGTGCAGGAACTCGCTCTCCACGAACGGCGCGTAGTACTCCCCGGCCCGGACGGCGGCGGCCAGGTACCCGCCCGCGGCCCCGTCGGGGCCATCCCAGCGGGCGGCCTCGGCCAGCGCGCCCACCCAGGCCAGTCCCGCGCAGCCGGCCCAGGAGAGCACCTCGCCGGTCAGCGCGTGGTGGGTCGAGCCGAGGTTGCCGTCCGGCCGCTGCCGGGCGATCACCGCGTCGAGGTTGGAGCGGACCGCGTGGACCCACGCCGGCCGCGAGCCGCCCGGGTCACCGTCGAGTTCCATGGCCCGGACGAGGAACTGCGTCGCCTCGGCGAGGGTGCGCGAGTGCAGCGTGTGCGGCACCGGTGACCAGCTCTGCGACCAGCCCCGGTGGCGGTACCAGACGCCCCAGAAGGTGCCGGACGGAGACAGCTCGGCGCAGCAGAAGTCGATGACCCGTTCCGCGGCCGTGACGTCGGCCGGCGCGCCGACCCGCCGGCCGTGGGCCAGCAGGGCGTACGCCCACGGGATGCCGCTGACCCAGCCCACGTGCATGGCCTGCCGGTCCACGGGCAGCCCGTCCTGGCCGCTGATGCCCCGGTCGAACGCGACCGTCTCCAGCAGGACGCCGGGCTCGGCGTAGTGCCACCGGCGCAACCCCTCGGCGGCCAGCACGGCGGCCTGCGTGACGTCGACCCAGGGGCGCAGCGGGGCGGCCGCGGCCAGGCGGGCGTGCTCCTCGCGCAGCACCGCCGCGTAGCCGTGCCGGTCGCGGTCCAGCGCGTAGACGGCGAAGTGCAGTTCCACGCGCTCGCCC
Organism: Micromonospora sp. CPCC 205546; assembly: GCF_036902715.1. Lineage (NCBI taxonomy): Bacteria > Bacillati > Actinomycetota > Actinomycetes > Micromonosporales > Micromonosporaceae > Micromonospora > Micromonospora sp. CPCC 205546. The sequence continues at coordinate 78,366 of NZ_JBAKHL010000007.1, read as the reverse complement.
GGGTGCCAGGTGTGCGTGCTGACCTCGGCGCTCCGCGGGACCGCCGATCCGTCGTAGCTGACCGGGGCCTCCCGGAACGGAAACGTCAGGTGCAGGTGTCCGCGGCCCCGGTCGGCGTCGTGGCCGAACCCCAACCCGGTCATGCCGAGGGCGGTGGTCTCGTCGGCGACCAGGGCGACGCCGCCCTCGCCGGCCCAGCCGAACACCGCCGGGGTGGCCGCCCGGTCGGCCCGGAACTCCCAGTGGTCGCTGACCATGCCGGCGGGCTCGGCGCCGCCGACCGCGAAGCGCGGATAGACCCGCAGGCAGTCCGCCGGCCGGTTCTCGCCGTAGAACGCGCCGGGCAGCAACCAGAACGGCGGGTCGGGGTCGGCGGCGAGGTCGACCCGGTACCGGATTCCGGCGTCCACCACCGCGTCGCCCCGGTACTCGACGGTCAGCCGGACGTCCCGCCGCCCGCTGGCCGACGGCGCCGCCCAGTCGAGGGTGGCGGTGAACGGCCCGTCGGTGGCCGGTTCGGCACGGCCGTCGGCCCAGACGACGTCGACCGTCCCGGGCGCCGGGCCGACCGTCTCACGCAGTGGCGTGAGGGCTGCTGGCAGGGGACCGGTCACGTTGGCGCGCACATCCTTCTGGCTCTGGGATCGATACCACTATTGAGCCGCCAAGATAGCGGAATTAGGGCCCCTAAGACCAGGGCCCGGACGGCCGGAACGCATTGACACGGGCAAAAAGCGTGTGGTTGCGTCTGTGGGTTCGTTCCCACAAGCGGCCCGGCCGCTCACTCCCCCGGGAGCTTCCCGATGCATCGCTCTCTCTCCAACCTGACCCAGCGGATCGACCGGGTGCTGCTCGAACGGTTGATCCCCGCGATCTACCGCGACGTCGAACCCGTCACCGTCGAGGCGGCCCACCTGCCCGGCGAGCCGGTGCCCGCCGACGTCGGGCTGGCGTTGCCCTACGCGCCGTTCGCCATGGGCCAGTTCTGGGGCCGCGCCTGGAGCACCACCTGGTTCCGGTTCACCGGCGAGGTGCCCGAGCGGATGCGCGGCGGGCGGGTGGAACTGATCGTCGACCTCGGGTTCGAACGGGCCGGGCCCGGCTTCCGCTCGGAGGGCCTCGCGTACACGGCGGACGGCACGCCGATCAAGGGCATCGAGCCACGCACGGCGTACGTGCCGGTGGCGCGCGAGGCGGCCGGCGGCGAGCGCGTCGAGGTGTACGTCGAGGCCGCGGCGAACCCTCGCTTCGACGGCACCGTCACGCAGCTCGGTGACCGGGAGACCGCCCCCGACACGCCGCTCTACCGGCTCGACCGGGCGGAGCTGGCGGTGCGGGACGAGGAGGTGTACGCGCTCGTCCTGGACGTGCAGGTGCTGCACCAGCTCGCCCTGGAGCTGGCCGTGACCGACCCGCGCCACCACGAGATCCGTCGCGCCCTGGAGCTGATGCTCGACGAGCTGGACCTCGCCGACCTCACCGGCAGCGCGCCCGCCGCCCGCAAGCGGCTGGCCGGCGTCCTCGCCTCCCCGGCGGCGCCGAGCGCCCACCGGGTCACCGCCGTCGGCCACGCGCACATCGACTCGGCCTGGCTCTGGCCGGTACGCGAGACGATCCGCAAGTGCTCGCGCACCTTCTCGAACGTCGTGGCGCTCGCCGACGAGTACCCCGAACTCGTCTTCGCCTGTTCCTCCGCCCAGCAGTACGCCTGGCTGCGCGAGCACCACCCGCAGGTGTACCGCCGGGTGGCGGAGAAGGTCGCCGGCGGGCAGTTCCTGCCGGTCGGCGGCATGTGGGTGGAGTGCGACACCAACATGCCGGGCGGCGAGGCCCTGGTGCGCCAGTTCACCCAGGGCAAGCGGTTCTTCGCCGCCGAGTTCGGGATCGAACCACGCGAGGTCTGGCTGCCGGACTCGTTCGGCTACTCCGGGTCCCTTCCGCAGCTCGCCCGCCTCGCCGGATTCCGCTGGTTCCTCAGCCAGAAGATGTCCTGGAACCAGACCAACCGCTTCCCGCACCACACCTTCTGGTGGGAGGGCATCGACGGAAGCCGGGTCTTCACCCACTTCCCGCCGGCCGAGACGTACAGCTCGGAGCTGAGCGGGCGTGAGCTGGCGTTCGGGGTGGCCAACTTCACCGAGCACGGGCGCTCCACCGTGTCGCTGCTGCCGTTCGGCTACGGCAACGGCGGCGGCGGGCCGACCCGGGAGATGCTGGAGATCGCCCGCCGGGTCGCCGACCTCGAAGGCTCGCCCCGGCTGGCCATCCGCACCCCGGCCGAGTTCTTCGCCGAGGCGGAGCACGAGTATCCGGACGCGCCCGTGTGGAACGGCGAGATGTACCTCGAATACCACCGGGGCACGTACACCAGCCAGTCGGCGATGAAGCGCGGCAACCGGCACACCGAGCACCTGCTGCGCGAGGCCGAGCTGTGGTGCGCCACGGCGGCGGCGCGGACCGGCCACGAGTACCCGTACGACGAGCTGGACGCGATCTGGCAGGAGACCCTGCTGCTGCAGTTCCACGACATCCTGCCCGGCAGCTCGATCGCCTGGGTGCACCGCGAGGCCCGCCAGACGTACGCGGGACTGGCCGACCGCCTGGAGACGCTGATCGACGCGGCGCTCGCGGCGCTCACCGGCCCGGGGTCGGTGCCGCTGGTCGCCAACGCCGCGCCGCACGCGCGGCCCGGCGTGCCGGCGCTCGGGATCGCGACGGCCCGCGCGGACGGCACCGGACCCGACGCCGGCGCCCCGGAGGTCTCGGTGCGGACGGGGCCGGACGGCACCGTGCTGGACAACGGCCTGCTCCGGGTGCGCATCGCCGCGGACGGGACCGTCGCGGCGATCCGCGACCTGGTGGCCGACCGGGAGGTGCTGCCGCCCGGTGCCCCGGCCAACGTCCTGCAACTGCACCCGGACCTGCCGAACAAGTTCGACGCGTGGGACGTCGACGAGTTCTACCGCAACCGGCGCCACGACCTCACCGAGGTCACCGAGCTGACGGTCCAGGCCGACGATCCCCGGTGCGTGCGCGTGCGGATCAGCCGCGCCGACCGCGATTCCGCGTACGTGCAGACGGTCTCGCTCGCCGCCGGGGAGCGGGTGCTGCGGTTCGAGACCGAGGTGGACTGGCACGAGCGGGAGACCTTCCTCAAGGTGGCCTTCCCCGTCGACGTGCAGGCCCCGCACTCCAGCTCGGAGATCCAGTTCGGGCACCTGCAGCGGCCCACCCACACCAACACGTCCTGGGACGCGGCGCGCTTCGAGATCTGCGCGCACCGGTGGCTGCACGTCGGCGAACCGGGATACGGCGTGGCGCTGGTCAACGACGGCACGTACGGCCACGACGTGACGCGCCGGCCGCCCGGCGACGCGCAGGGCGCGCAGCCGACCACCGTACGGCTGTCCCTGCTGCGCGGCCCCCGCTACCCCGACCCGGACACCGACCGGGGCGCGCACCGCTTCGGCTACGCGCTGGTCTGCGGGGCGGAGATCGAGGACGCGGTACGCGAGGGCTACCGGGCCAACCTGCCGGTCCGCCGCCGCACCGGCGGGCACCCGGTGGACCCGCTGGTCGAGGTCAGCGACCCGGCCGTCGTGGTGGAGGCGGTGAAGCTGGCCGACGACCGCTCCGGCGACGTGATCGTCCGGCTGTACGAGTCGCTCGGCGGCCGCGCCCGCGCCCGCCTGCGCGCCTCGTTCGCCCTCGCCGGGGCCCGGGTCGTCGACCTGCTGGAGCGGGTGGACGAATCGGTCGCCGCGCTGGCCCCGGTCACGGTCGAGGGCGAGGCCGTCGACCTCGCCCTGACGCCGTTCCAGGTGGTGACGCTCCGGCTCACGCCGGCGCGGGCCTGACAGAGCGTGGTGACACCCGGGCGTGATCTTCGCTGACCGAGTCAGCGGGGATCACGCCCGGGTCGCCGGGGTCAGGACGGCGGGGCGGCGCGGCGCAGGGTCACGTCGGCGACCCCGTGGCCGGCGACGGTCACCGGCCCACCGCCGGTCACCTCCGGGCCGGCCCAGTCGACCGTGGCCGCCACCGGTTCGGCGCCGACGTTGCGCAGCCGCACCCGCACCGCCTGATCGCCGACCGGCCGGACCTCGGCGAGCAGGCGGTCCGCCGGTTCCACCCGCAGCCCGCTGCCGCCCGCCGCGCCGACCGGGCCCGCGTACCGCCGCGCCTGCAGGGGTTCCAGCAGGTTCCGGCCGTACACCCGGACCTGCTCGCGGGTCACCGGGCCGGAGCGCGCGGCGAAGCGGTACCGGTAGCGCCGGGTGCCGTCCTGGCTGGCCTGGAAGTTGGTGAAGTGCAGGTTGTTCATCAGCCAGCTGTTCACCTGCCCACCGGCCACCGCGAGGGTCCGCGCCCACCGCCCGGTGTGGAAGCCGCCCACCTGCACGAGCGGCGCGTCGAAGCTGCCCCACAGGATGCCGTGCTCACCGTTGGTCACGCCGACCGCGTGCTGGACCGAGTGCCAGTCCCTGCTGGTGTCCGGGAGCTGCTCGGTCCCGGCCGCGTACACCGCGCCGGCGGTCTCCAGCAGGAACTCCGGGTCGGGCACCGCGAACGGGAACGCCACGAAGATGCTCTCCGGTTCCAGCCGCGCGGGCTTGACCAGGTGCACGTCGAGGTCCACGACGTCGACGTCGCGGTAGAGGGTGAGCGCCACGGTGGCCGCCGGGAGGTCCGCCGGGGCGACCCGCCACGTGATGGTGGCCAGCTCGGCCGACTCGGTGATCGTCGGTTCGTCCTCGCCCCGGGCGACCAGCCGCTCGAAGTCCGGTCCCGGGTGGTCCGGATGGAAGTCCTTGGGCGAGCGCACCACCATCGGGTGGTCGCAGCCCGCGGGGATCCTCTCGACCACGACGGCACCCAGCCCGTGCGCCACGGCGGGGTCCACCAGCTCCCGGCCGTCGCGCCGGTCGACCAGGGACACCACACCGCCGCGTGCCGGATCGACCACCACCCGGTACGGCCCCTTGGCGACCTCCCGGCCGGGCCGCGCCGTCGACGCTGCGGAGGTCGGCAGCAGTGCCACGCCGAAGGCCGGCGCCCGGGCGACCAGCCGCGCCCGGCGGGTGGTGTCCAGCTCGACCTCGACGGGCTCGGTCCGGTCCCGCTCGGTCGGGTTGACCACGAGGATCCCGTCGCCCGCGGCCGGCACGGACGCCGCGTCGGCCGGGCCCGCGCCGCTCGCCGCGAGCCGGAACATCCCCTCGACGGCCAGGTCACGCGCGAGGTCGTACGCCTGGTACGCGAACCCGGCCTTGGCGTTCCAGTGGGAGTGGCTGAAGGTGGAGTTCGGCTTCGAGTACGTCTCCCAGGAGCCCCAGGTGTGCTCGCCGAACAGCAGCAGGTCCTCGTCCACCCTGGCCAGGTCGGCGACCACCTCGTGTTCGTCGCGCAGCCGCGTCGGCCCGCGCCGGTAGCCGAGGACGTGGGCGAGGGCCGGCTCGCCGTCGCCCCGGAGCAGGGTCAGCCCGAGACTCGTCTGGGCCGCCCGGGCGAACGACCGGGCCTCCCGGTAGACGGCCACCTCCCGGGCCGTGGAGCCGTGGCCGTGCGACCACCAGTCCGACCACTCGCCGCGGACGACCGGCACGTCCGCCCGGCTGGCCTGCGGTTCCAGCAGGTCGAGGGCCTCGTCGATGGTCGCGGTGCGCATCGGCGGGTTGCCCGGCACGGCGTTCCAGTGCCGCACCACGTCGAGGAACAACGGCGTCGGCCAGCGGTTGTCGTTCGCCGCGTGGACCACCGCGACGTCGTACGGGTAGTCCGGGCGCGCCGCCAGCCGCTCGACGAAGGCCGCGATGTGGCGTTGCGCGGCGAGCACGTCGCCGTCGACGATCCCCCACTCCTCGCCGATGCCGTAGTGGGTGGACAGCCACACGAACACCCGGTCGCCGCTGGGCCCCTCCCACCAGAACCCGGTCGGCTGCTCGTACGGCGCCCGGCCGTGGTCGGGGTTGAGCGCCATCACGAGCCGGGACATCCCCGCCCGACGCATCGCCTCGACGGTGCCCCAGGCGATGCCGTTGACGTCGCCGTGCTGCTCGGTGCGCACCGGCAGCCCGGCGTCCCGAAACACCTGGAGCGCGTCGTACGCCGCCCCGAACTCCACGTCGGACGGCAACTGGGTCATGTTGAGGTAGCCGCCCGTCACGGCGACCCGGCCCTCGCGCACGAGCCGACGCAGCCGCGCCGCCCCCGCCTCGCCGGTCTCGGCGAGGTGGCGCAGCACCGGCCGGGCCACCTCGAACGTCCAGCGGAACTGGTCCGGGCCCGGCTCCGGGTACGCCTCGCAGAGGCGCAGCACCTCGGCGACGACGCGCCGGTGCTGATCGTCCAGCAGTCGCGGGCTGTTGGTGTAGCCCACGTCGTGATGGGTATGTCCGACGAGCAGGATCTGGCTGATGGTCGACACTCAGGCCCCCGATTGTGGCATCGTTGTCACACCGGATCCAACTCCACTTTGGCCGTTGTGGCAACCCCTGCTTCGCCTCTGACCTGGGCCGATACCAAATGGAAACATTCCGCGCTTGTGTCCGGTCTCACGTTCGGATACGGTCCCGCCTGGTACGGATTCCATGCTGACTTCAGCCTCTTGAGGGCCGGTCCGGCCGGCCCCGCACGCCGTCGAAGGGACCCAGATGAGGAAAAGGCGAGCTGCCTTCATAGCCGCAGGCGTCGCCGCCGCACTTGTCGCGACTGCCGCCTGCGGATCGTCCGAAGGCGACAACGGCGGCGAGGCCGCGAACTTCGACGCCAAGCCCACCGGGACGTTGAGCGCCTGGGGCTTCAACAACGCCGACGACGTCGGCAAGGCCCGGCTCGAGTACGCGGCCAAGCAGCTCGACGGCGTCAAGATCGAGATGGACCAGACGGGCTTCGACGCGCAGAAGTTCACCACCCGCCAGGCCAGCGGCAACGTCCCCGACGTGGTGCAGATGGACCGGGAGCTGGTGCTCACCTACGCCGCCCAGGGCCTCATCCAGCCGCTGGACAAGTGCCTGGAGGTCAACAAGGTCACCAAGGACCGCTGGTACCCGTCGGTGGCCAACGACGTCATGTACAAGGGCCAGATGTGGGCGGTGCCGCAGTTCTACCAGCCGGCGGCGATCATCCTGAACAAGAAGGCCATGGACGCCGCGGGCGTGCAGGACGCCGACATCGACACGTCGAACCCCGACAAGCTGCTCGCCGCCGTCGCGAAGATTTACAAGGCCAACGGTGGCGTGCCGACGACGCTCGGCTTCAACCCGCAGGCGACCGGCCAGATCAACCTCTGGCTCGTCGGCATGGGCGGCAAGCTCGCCGACGCCGACGGCAAGCCCACCCTGGACGACCCGAACAACGTGGCCGCGCTCGAACTGCTCAAGAAGATCGTGGACGCGCAGGGCGGGTTCGCCAAGTACAAGAGCTTCACCGACTCGTTCGACATGTTCGGCGAGAAGAACCAGTTCGTCCAGAACCAGGTCGGCGCGGAGGTGGACGCGCAGTGGTACCCCAACGTCCTCTCGCCGTACAAGGACAAGATCAAGCTGGGCGCCGTGCCGTTCAAGGGCAAGGACGGTAACCCGGTCACCCAGGCCGGCGGCACCTCGTTCGTGATCCCCGCCCAGGCCAAGAACCCCTCGGCCGCCTGCAAGTGGGCGCTCGCGCTGACCGAGGAGGGCTCCTGGAACGCCGCCGCCGAGGCTCGGGCCAAGACGGTGCAGGAGAAGAAGTCCATCAACACGGGCCTGTTCACCGGCTCGCCGGTGTCCGACAAGGCCATCCGGGAGAAGTACGTCAAGCCCAGCGGTGACGCCGGCTTCGACCAGGTGATCAGCACGTACTACGAGGTCGCGGGCGCGGGCAAGAGCGTGGGCGCGTCGCCGGCCGGCCAGCAGATCAAGCAGGAACTGCTGAACGCCGTCACCGCGGCGCTGCTCGGCAGCAAGCCCGCCCAGCAGGCGCTCGCCGACGCCCAGGCGGCATCGATGACCGCGTACAAGACCGTTACCGGCGGCTGACCGCCAGCAACGTTCCTCGTGGGCGTGGCGGGTCCTCGCACGGCGCGGGGGCCCGCCACGCCCCATTGTGGAGATCTTGCGATCCGCCCGGGATCCTCCGGCACCCGGCACACCCATGGAGGCGTTGGATGACAAGTACCACCGTCGCATCCTCCGGCGACGGCACTCGCGACAGCAGCAGGAAGCGCCGGGGAAGGAAGTACAACCGCAGGGAAGCGCTGGCCGGCTACCTCTTCATCTCGCCGTGGATCATCGGCTTCCTCGTCTTCACCGCCGGATCGATGATCTACAGCCTGGTCATCTCGTTCAGCAGGTACAACCTGGCGACCAACGTCATCCGACCGACCGGGACCAGCAACTACGAGGCGCTGCTGGAGAACCCGAAGGTCGCCAAGTCGCTGGCGAACACCCTCTTCTACGCCGTGCTGGCCGTACCCCTGGAGATCTGCTTCGCGTTGCTGCTGGCGGTGCTGCTCAACCGGGTGGGCCGCGGCGCGGGGTTCTTCCGCACGGTCTACTACCTGCCGAAGATGACCCCGGCGGTGGCCACGGCATCGATCTTCTTCCTGCTGCTGAACGGCAACACCGGCGCCATCAACCAGGGCCTGCGCTTCATCGGCGTCGAGGGCCCGCAGTGGCTGGTCGACCCGACGTGGGTCAAGCCGTCGATCGTGCTCATGGCCCTCTGGACGGTCAGCGGCACGATGGTCATCTTCCTGGCCGCGCTGAAGAACGTGCCGCGCGACCTGTACGAGGTCGCCGCGCTCGACGGGGCGGGCCCCGTGCGCCAGTTCTTCTCCATCACCCTGCCGATGATCTCCGGGGCGCTGTTCTTCAACGTCATCATCCTGACCATCGCGGCGTTCCAGATCTTCGACCAGGCTTACCTGCTGTTCTGGCGGGACCAGAACAACCCGGCGCCGGAGGCGTCGCTGTTCTACGCGGTCTACCTGTTCCAGGAGGCGTTCCGGCAGTTCAACTTCGGCTTCGCCGCGGCGATGGCCTGGCTGCTCTTCGTCATCCTGATGATCCTGACCTTCATCCAGGTCAAGGTCGGCAACCGCTTCGTGTACTACGAGGGAGAGCGGTCGTGACGACAATCGGCCCCAGCACCGCACCCACCGCGGCCCCCGTCCTGGCCCAGGCCGTGGACGCCGCGCCCTCCGGAGGGCCACGGGAGCCCGGGCGCCGGCCCACGAGATGGACCGTCGGGCGGGTACTGCTCACCCTCCTGCTCGTCGGCTTCGCCGCGTTGTTCCTGTATCCCCTGGTCTGGCTGATCTCGGCCAGCCTCAAGCCGGCCAGCCAGGTGTTCGACAACTCGTTGATCCCCAAGACCTGGCGGTGGGACAACTACGTCCAGGTCTGGAGCGAGCTGCCGCTGCTGCACTGGGTCTTCAACAGCGTGTCGATCGCCCTGCTCGCCGCGGTAACGGTCGCCATCTCCAGCTCGATGGTGGCCTTCGGGTTCGCCTACTTCCGCTTCCCCGGCCGCAACCTCCTGTTCGGGCTGGTCCTGGGCACGATGATGCTGCCCGGCGCGGTCACGATGATCCCGATGTACCTGATCTGGAAGGAGACGGGTCTCCTCGGCACCTGGGTGCCGCTGTTCGGCGCCAACCTGTTCGGCTCGGCGTTCTACATCTTCCTGCAACGGCAGTTCTACCTGAGCCTGCCCCGGGAACTGTTCGAGGCGGCCCGGATCGACGGGGCCAACTACTGGCAGCTGTTCTGGAAGATCGCCATGCCGCTGTCGATCCCGTCGTTCGTCATCGTCTTCCTGTTCGAGTTCCAGGCGGCGTGGAACAACTTCCAGGGCGCGCTGATCTATCTCAACGGGGAGTCGATGGAGGACTTCACCGCTCCCCTCGGCATCGCGTACGCCATGACGAAGTACAGCCCGACGGCGGGCGGGCAGGGCGACTACCAGTACGTCATGGTCGCCTCGCTGCTCGTCACGCTGCCCATGCTGCTGCTGTTCAGCTTCGGCCAGCGGTACTTCATCGAGGGCGTCGCCACCCAGGGTCGTAAGGGCTGATCTCCGGTACGCGGCCTCGGGCCCGGCTGCACGCCGGCCCGGGGCCGCGTCTTCACGTCCCGGGGTCGGCAGACGCGTCCCGGACGCCGACGACCGGCTGACTGGACAGGGGCGCGAGCGGCGTCGGCGTCGCTGTGCGCGCCACGACCCGCGAGGGCCATTCGATCCGCGAGAAGCGCTTCTCTTCAGGAGAGACATCTCGGTCCCGGAAGGTGCTTCGATCCGCGAGGACCATTTCTGTCGCGGCGGAAACACGCGCGAATGGGTCCCAATTCAACGTATATCGCACCGGGGGGCTTGCCGCAAGGCCCGGGTCCTGTCGCAGAATCGTCGGCCGGACCCGAAACGGACGAGGAAGCGGAGCACGACGCGCGTGTGGTGTCGCCGGTGGTCCGCCGGCCCGTGGACTGCGACCGTCGGTCGCCATCTCGGAGGAGTCGCGATGACCGAACAGTACGTGCGGGATCTCCAGGAGGTCGACGAAGCGCACGTCGCGGTCGTCGGCGGCAAGGGCGCGCACCTCGGGGCGTTGTCGCGCATCGACGGCATCCGTGTGCCCGCCGGCTTCTGCGTGACGACGGACGCCTTCCGGCGGGTCATGGCCGCAGCGCCGTCGATCGACGACCGGCTCGACCACCTGTCGCGCCTGGACCCGGACGACCGGGCGGCCGTCCGCACCCTCGCCGCGAAGATCCGCCGGGCCATCGAGGCGGTCGCCCTCCCCCACGAGGTGGCGGCGGCGATCACGCGCGCGCTCACCCCGCTCGGTGCGGGAGCGGCCTACGCCGTCCGATCCAGCGCGACGGCGGAGGACCTGCCGACGGCCTCCTTCGCGGGCCAGCACGACACGTACCTGAACGTCACGGGGCCGGCGGCGGTCCTGCGGGACGTCGGTCGGTGCTGGGCCTCGCTCTTCACCGAGCGCGCCGTGACCTACCGCCAGCGCAACGGCGTCGACCACCGTACGGTCCAGATGGCCGTCGTCGTGCAGAGGATGGTCTTCCCGCAGGTGTCCGGCGTCCTGTTCACGGCCGACCCCGTCACGGCCAACCGGAAGGTCGCCTCGGTGGAGGCCGGCTTCGGCCTCGGCGAGGCGCTGGTCTCCGGGCTGGTGAACATGGACGCCTACAAGGTGCGCGACGGCGACATCGTCGACAGGGCGATCGCCACCAAGCGGCTTGCCGTGCGCGCCCTGCCGGCCGGCGGCACCGAGGAACAGGCGGTCGCCCCGGAGCGACAGGCGCAGCCGGCGCTGACGGATGCGCAGGTCGTGCGGCTGGTGCGGCTGGGCCGGCGGATCGAAGCCCACTTCGGCCACCCCCAGGACATCGAATGGTGCCTCGTCGACGACGACTTCCACGTCGTGCAGAGCCGGCCGGTCACCACGCTGTTCCCCGTCCCCGCGGCCCGCGACGCGGAGAACCACGTCTACGTCTCCGTCGGTCACCAGCAGATGATGACCGACGCCATGAAGCCACTGGGGCTCTCGATGTGGCAGCTGACGGCCATGGCGCCGATGCACGAGGCCGGCGGGAGGCTGTTCGTCGACGTCACCCGGCACCTGGCGTCGCCCGCGAGCCGCGCGGGCTTCCTGGAGATGGTGGGACGGGCGGACCCGCTGACCAGGGACGCGCTGGAGACCGTCCTCGCCCGCCCCGACTTCGTCCCGACGCTGCCGGACGGCGGTCCCGGCGGGCCGCCGGCCGGCGACGCGGCCGCCCCGATCGAGACGGATCCGGCCATCGTCACCGCGCTGGTCGAGCGCAGCCAGGCGGCCATCGCCACCCTGCGGCGCGACATCCGGACGAAGAGCGGACCGGCGCTGTTCGACTTCCTGCTGGAGGCCTTCGAGGAGCACAAGCGCGTCCTCGGCGACCCCTTGAGCATGCGGGCGATCATGGCGGGCATGGACGCCACCTGGTGGCTCAACGAGCGGCTGCAGGCGTGGCTGGGCGAGAGGAACGCGGCCGACACCCTCACGCTGTCCGCCTCCGGCAACGTCACGTCGGAGATGGGGCTGGCGCTCCTCGACGTCGCCGACGTCATCCGCCCGCACCCGCAGGTGGTGGCCTTCCTCCGGGAGGTCGGGGACGAGGACTTCCTGGACGAGCTGGCCGTGCTCCCGGGCGGCCGGGAGGCGCGGGACGCCATCCGCGCCTACCTCGACAGGTACGGCATGCGTTGCGTCGGCGAGATCGACATCACGAGGCCGCGCTGGAGCGAACGCCCCGGCACGCTCCTGCCCGTCCTCCTCGACAACGTCAGGAACTTCGAGCCGGGCGCCGGCGGGCGGCGCTTCGCGCAGGGACGCCGGGAGGCGGCCAGGAAGGAACAGGACGTCCTCCGGCGCTTGCGGGACCTGCCGGACGGGGAGCGCAAAGCCGAGGAGACCAAGCGGATGATCGACCGCGTCCGGGCCTTCATCGGGTACCGGGAGTATCCGAAGTACGCCATCGTCTGCCGTTACCTCGTCTACAAGCAGGCCCTGCTCGAGGAGGCCGAGCGTCTCGTGCGGCCCGGGGTCGTCCGGGAGAAGGAGGACATCTTCCACCTCACGTTCCAGGAGCTGCACGACGTCGTACGCACGAACCAGGTGGATGATCAGCTCATCCGCCGACGGAAGGACGCGTTCAGGTCGTACGAGAAGCTCACCCCGCCCCGGGTGCTCACGTCGGAGGGTGAGGGCATCAGCGGCGCGTACCGACGCGACGACGTGCCGGCCGGCGCGCTGGTCGGCACGCCGGTCTCCGGCGGGGTCGTCGAGGGGCGGGCCCGCGTCATCCTGGACCTGGCCAGGGCCGCCCTCGAACCGGGTGACATCCTGGTCACCGCCTACACCGACCCGAGCTGGTCACCTGTGTTCGTCGGGATCGAGGCGCTGGTGACGGAGGTGGGTGGCCTGATGACCCACGGGGCGGTCATCGCCCGGGAGTACGGCCTGCCCGCAGTCGTCGGCGTGGAGCAGGCGACCAGACTGATCCGCGACGGACAGCGGATCCGCGTGCACGCGACCGGCGGGTACGTCGAGATCCTGCCCTGACCGCCGACCGGCGGAGGCTGTTCGCGCCTCCGCCGATGGTCGGACGTCCGCAGCGTCCGAGGACTCTCCACCGGAGCCCGGGATCCACGTCGCCTCGCGGCGCTGGTCTCGACGGCACCTGGCCAACGGCGCCGAACCACAGGCCACCACCCTGCCCCGGTCCGCCCTGACGGCAGGGCGCAGTCCTTCGTCGGCACGGAGACCGCCGTCGAGGCGGCACGCGCAAGGGAGACGACACGCCGGGAGGCGAGGGGCTTTCGCGCCGGCGAGACCGTGGCACGATGCCTCTGTCGTGCGTCGCGTCGGCGCGGCTCGTCAAGGGTTTCGATGGAGTCGAGGAACGGGATCGGCGCGAACACCCTGGAGGGACCCCGATGGTTTCAGGTCGACCGACCGCCCGGCCGTGGGTGCCGTACACCGCGGCCGTCGTGGCCGGATTCGCGGTGATCACGGCGGCCTACCTGATCGTCCGGCCGGCGGACGTCGGGTGCACGCCACTGGAGGTCAGCTCGTCGATCGAGAAGGACGTGCTGCTCGGCGAACTGGCGCACCGCTACAACGAGAGCGGTCGGCGGGTCGACGGCCGGTGTGCCGTGGTGACCGTGCACGGCCTCGCCTCCGGTGCGGCGACCGACGCGCTGGCCGGCGACTGGGCGGTCAAGCAGCCCCACCTGCCACGACCCCAGGTGTGGTTGCCGACGTCGAGCCTGTGGACCGGGCAGTTGAAGTTGCTGGACGAGGCCGCCGGGCGGCCGGCGCAGACCCCCGGCCGGCATCCGTCGATCGCGAACAGCCCGCTGGTCATCGCCATGCCGCAGCCCAAGGGGAAGCTGCTCCAGCAGCGGGGTCCCCTCGGCTGGGGTGAGGTCCTGGGCTCGTCCGGGCGCACGGGCTGGGCCGCCTTCGGTCGCCCCGACTGGGGGCGGTTCAGCTTCGGCAAGGTCAATCCGAACCTGTCCACCTCCGGGCTGGCGGCCACGATCGCCTCGTACTACGCGGCCGTCAACCGGGCCAGCGACCTGACCGAGAGCGACCTCGCGAATCCCGCGGTGACCCAGTTCGTGCGCCGCATCGAGGCCAACGTGTCCCACTACAGCGACGACATCGTGGACCTGTTGAAGGACCGCGCCGAGGCCGACCTGTCGGGCACCGGCACGGCGGCCCCGACGGACATGAGCGCGGTGGTGACGCAGGAGGAACTCGTCTACCAGTACAACGAGGGGGAACTGAGCCCGACCCGGGGCGAGAAGCCGAGGGTCCCGCTGGTCGCGATCCATCCGAAGGAGGGCACCTTCAACCTCGACCATCCGTACGTGGTCCTCCCCTCGGCCAGCCCCGAGCAACGTGACGCCGCCGCCGATTTCCTGGCGTTCCTGCAGGAGCCGCCCCAGCAGCGGAGCTTCGGCCGGCACGGGTTCCGCGACCATCAGCGCAACGCGTCCGGCCCGCTGATCGCCGCCGTCGGCGGGCGCGGGGCCGAGGAACTGACGTACTTCGACCCGCCGGATCCCACCGTGGTCAAGGCGATCCTCACCGGCTGGGGCACGCTGCGCAAGAAGGCCAACATCCTCGTGGCCGTCGACACGTCCGGTTCGATGAAGGCGAAGATCGGTGACCACAGCAGGTTCCAGGTGGCGACCAGGGCCGCCGCCAAGGGCTTCGGTCTCCTGAACGCCGAGGACCAGGTCGCCCTCTGGTCGTTCTCGTCGGAGACGAGGCAGCGGCCGAGGTCGCCGTACAGCGAGGAGGTCCGGCTGTCGGCGTTCGACCGGAAGTCGCTCACCGACGAGATCGGCAATCTCCACGTCGAGGGCGGCACCGCCCTGTACGCCACCGTGCGGGCGGCACACCGGCACATGCTGGATCACTACGACCAGTCCCGGATCAACGCGGTGGTCGTACTGACCGACGGCAAGAACGAGTACCACAAGGACAACGATCTCGCCCGACTGCTCAAGGACGTCGCGTTGGACCCGGACCGACCGATCAAGATCTTCTGCATCGCCTTCGACGAGCAGTCCGACTTCGCGACGCTCGACCGGATCGCCAAGGCGTCGGCGGGAAAGGCGTTCGACGCCCGCGACCCGGCGAAGATCGACGACGCCTTCGTCAAACTCCTGAGCAGCTTCTAGCCCCGCCGCCGGGGCTCCTCGCGGGCGCGCACCGCCAGACCGGGGCGGGGGCATCGCCGCGCAGTGCTCACGACACCGCGCGGGCCACGCAGATCCTGGCGTCCAGGCGGGGCCCGGCCTCGTAGAGCATGTACTCCACGCCGCCGTCGGTGCCGAACGTCGGCGACGCCACCCGGCCGTTGTCCGACGCGATCGGCCGGTGGAACACCCCGAGGTGGACCTCGCGGTCGAAGTTGTTGCCGACCTCGGTCAGGTACATGTTGCCGCTGCTGCCGTGGTAGGCGACGTAGACGGTGCCGTTGCGCTTCAACAGGTGCGGCGCGGAGATGTCGGTGAGTCCGTCGCCCGACGGCGACACCAGCGGGTTCGGGGAGAACTGCCAGCCGCTCCAGCCGTTCGGCGACCAGCCCCAGAAGATCTTCCGGGTGCCCGGACGGATCGTGTGGGCGCCCATGAACACCATCACGTAGCGGTTCCCCTTGCCCGCCACCGGGTGCGCGAAGACCCGCGCGTACGAGGTCTCGGTCGTGTTGGGCACCAGGTTCGTCGACAGGATCGGCGTCTCGTCGGTGAAGCGGACGCCGTCGGTCGAGCGCGCGACCCGGGTCGTGTGGTTCTCGCCGTGGAAGTACAGGAAGAACTGCCGCGTCGGCGCGTCCCACACGACGTGCGGCGACGACACGTGGCTCACCGTCGTGGTCGGCAACACCCGGTCGACGACGGGGTTGCCGGCGTACTCGGTGTAGGGGCCCTCGAGCCGGTTGGCGTAGGCGAGGCAGATCCCGCCCGGCGCGTCGTGCGGCGCGTAGTAGAGGTAGTAGCGGCCGAGATAGCCGCTGATCTTGTCGTAGACCCCGCGCACGCACGGGAAGATGAACTCGCCGGTCGGGTTGTAGCGCAACGGCCGGTCGAACGCGTCGCGCACGTACCGATAGTTGGGAAAGCCGGCCGGAGCGGCGAGCGCCGGCGTGGACGTCGTGGCCAGGCCGGCGCCGGTGGTCGCGGTCGCGACACCGGCGACCGCCGCGCCGCGCAGCAGCGCCCGGCGGGAGAAGGAGCCGTCAGGGGTACGCGTCATCGCGTTCCCTCCGTTCAGGGGGGGTCGACGGGGGCGGGGAGAGCGGGCCGGCCGTGACGGACCAGACGTCACGCGACCACGCTGAGCAGCCGGACGAGGGGGGACGCCCGACGCGGAACAGGTGCGTTGGCCGATGAGTCTGCGCGCGCCGTCTCCGCGGCGTCAAGATGCTAATACGAATTAGCACGCGGCCCGACGGCCTCGCTCCGTCACCTGACGGGAGAGCCGCCGTCAACCGGGATGGTGTGGCCGTGGATGAAGGAGGCGTCGTCGCTCGCGAGGAAACAGACCGCCCGGGCCACCTCGTGGGGTTCGCCGTACCGGCCCGCGGGGGCTTGCATCGTCAGGTCGTAGAACGGGAAGTCGCTGGTGATCTCCGCGCCCTCGAATGCCGCCGTCTTGATGACGCCGGGCCCGATGCCCACGGCGCGAATGCCTCGGTGACCGTAGTCGTAGGCGATCTGCTTCGTCAGCCCGATGACGCCGTGCTTGGCCGTGGTGTATTCGGCCCCGACTTCGCTCGCCACCAGACCGGACGCCGAGGAAACGTTTATCACGACGCCGCTCCCGCGCTCCAGCATGTGGGGAAGCGTCGCCTTCGTCGCGAGGAAGACGCCCTTCAGGTCGACCTCCATGACGCGCTCCCACTGGCTGGTCTCGATCTCGAGCAGCGGGAGGTAGGCGCCGAACACGCCGGCGTTGTTGACCAGCACGTCGACGTGGCCGTACGCGTCGAGAGCGGCGCTCACCATGGCGTCGACCGAAGCCTCGTCGGTGACGTCCGCTGCCACCCCGATCGCGTCTCCCCCGGCGTCACGGATCCGCGTGACCGTCGCGTCGGCGCGTTCCGAGGAGAGGTCGGAAACGACGACCTTCGCTCCCTCTCTGGCGAGTTCCACGCACATGGACTGGCCGAGGCCGGAACCGACCTGATCGGGGCTGTATCCGCCCCCCGTGACGAGCACGACCTTGTCTGTCAGCCCACGCACGTTGCATCTCCCGTCTCGTGGAAACTGTCCTGGTCGATCCGCTCGACAACTGTCGGACCGGTCGGATGACGACGCCAGAACCGCCGGTCCAGGCTAACTGCCCAGGCGGTCCGGGATGGCCGGAATCGTCCGACGCGCGCTCCCGCGGGGGCGGTGACTTCCCGCTTGTGCACGTCGGCGCCCGAGGGCCGGCCCCGACACCCGCCCCGGGGTCGGACGGGTGCCGGGGCGCAGTTGGACGCCTCGCTTCTGCGATCGCTGGCCCGCTGGCCACCGACCCCCAGTTCTCCACCCCCGGGGTGCGGGCGGGTCAGCCGAGCGGCGCGGCGGTCCAGGAGGACCGGATCAGCTCCCGCTCGGTCGCGGCGAGGTGGGTGGCAGCGGCGAGCCAGGCCCACGCGTAGCGGTCCGGGTCGGGATCGGTGCGCCGGCCGAACGTGTCCCGGCCCTGCCGGTCGGACTCGTCCGCCAGCGCGGTGGTGAGCGCCGCGGCGGTGGTGAAGCCGGCGCGACGCAGCGGACCGGCCAGGCCGGTGCCGCGGGCCGCCTCGGCGACGGCGCGCCGACCGCCGGAGACGGCCAGCTCCACCAGCCGGCGGACCTGCCACAGCGGGGACTCCGCGACCGCGTCGGCGCCGACGGCGCTGACGACCCCGGCCGCGGCGGCCGGGTCGCGCGGCGGCAGGTGCCCGCCCTGGATGTCGTCGTAGCCCAGGTCCGCCCGGCCGTGCCAGTCCGCCGGCAGCCGCAGCGTGGCGGCGGCACCGGGCACCGCGCCGACCGCGAGCGGGCGCAGCGTGCTGGCCCGGTCCGGGTCCAGCCGGCCGACCACCCGGATCCGCAGGCCGGGCCGGGAGGCGAGCCGCCGTAGGTTGGCCACGTGCGCCAGTACCGGGTGCGAGTCGACCGCCACCAGCCGGATCACGGGCCCGTCGGGCATTGGCGCGCGCTCCGCTCCCGCGTCGGTGGCGGGAGCCAGCTCGCGGGCCAGCACCTGGTCGCCGACGGCACCCACCACCACCAGGTCACCGCCGACCAGCGCGCTTCCCGCCCGGGCCGGGTCCTCCGGGTCGTCGGTGGCCAGTTGCGCGGCCACCACCTCGGCGAGCGGTCGGTCGAACAGGTGCGCCAGCGGCCCGGTGGACCAGTCGCCTCCGGTGAGCGGAGTGGCCCGGACGCCCTTGCCGGCACCGAGACGACCGTCCGGGGAGACGGTGGTGCCGGTGATCCGCAGGCCGCCGCGGGCCAGCACCGCGTGGTTGACCGCGACCGCGCCCATCTCGGTGACCGCCCGGGCACAGTCGCGCGCCCGCTCCGGGCCGCCCGGTTTCACGTCGCCGAAGGAGAGCTGGCGACCGTCGGCGGAGAGCAGGTGGGTGACCACCCCGGCGTACCCGGTCGCGCTGATCACCGGTTCCCGGCAGACGCCGTACACCTCCAGCGTGCCGTCCGGCTGGTAGGCCCGCCGAAGCACGCCGACCAGCGCCGGGTCGGGGTCGCCGGCGGCCAGCCGGCCGGCGACGAACAGCAGGTCGTGCAGCACGTCGACCAGCTCGGCCAGGCGGTGGCCGTTCTGCCGCCCCCGGTGTGCGCGCAGCCCCCGTACCGCGCGCAGCGCCGCGCTCTCGGCCCTCGGCAGGCCGGCCAGCCGGGCGCCGTGGGCGGCCCGCAGCAGTTCGGCCTGGGGCACCGCTCCGGCGGCCGGCACGCCGGCCGCGAGAACCGCGGCGCCCGCCCGCCACAGCGCGTCGGCGGCGGCCCGTTGCGCCTTCGTCGGGGTCGCGCCGCTGCCACGTCCGGCCGCGCCGGCCGCCTTACCGGTACGCCCGGATGGCGCGCCGGTGCGGTCCGGGGTCGACGCGGTGGCGGTGCTGGCCGCCGGGCCGGGGTGGGCTGCCGGGTCGGCGACCGGACAGGCGAGAAGGACCGCGGTGCGGTGCAGGCAGCGGGGCGTCAACAGGCAGCTGCACCGCGCCTGCCCCGGGTCGCTGACCGCGCCGGTCGGTCCGGGCGTCAGGGTGACCAGCGCCTCCGGGCCACAGTCGATTGACACGCCCCCGTCGACCGGGCCGACGGGTGCGCCGGCCAGCCGTGCGACGGTGGCGTCCAGCCGCCTGTGCAGCCGGGGTGGCAGGGCCGCCACCGCCGCGGCGGCGACCGCCGGCAGCACCGGCGGCAACCGGTCGGTGTCCACGGCGGTGGCTGTACGGTCCGTCAACGTGATCCTCCGCGGATGCGGTCGCCCACCCAGCGGGCGAGTTCGAGGGGGCTGAGAGCGGCGACCGGCATCCCGGCCGCGACGAGCTGCTCGGCGACGGGCACCGAGTAGCAGGGCGCTCCCCTGTCGTTCAGCGCGGCGCAGCCGAGCAGATGCACGCCGGAGCCGACCAGCGTGCGGACCTCACCGAGGAGCCCGGCCAGCGGATAGCCCTCCTCGAAGTCGCTGACCACCGCGACGATGGTGCGGCTCGGCACGGTCACCAGCGAGCGGGCGGCGGCCAGCCCGGCGGCGATGTGCGTACCGCCGCCGACGCGCACCTCCAGCAGCAGCGACAGCGGGTCGTCGACCCGGTCGGTCAGGTCGACCACCTCGGTGGAGAAGGCGAGGAAGTGGGTGGACAGGGCGGGCACCCCGGCCAGCACGGCGGCGGTCAACGCCGACCACACCACCGACGCCTCCATCGAGCCGGACACGTCGACCACCAGCACCAGCCGCCAGTCGGCCTCCCTGCGGGTGCGGGTGTTGAAGACGGGGCGTTGCGGCACCACCACCGTCCGGCCGTCGCCGAGGCGCTGGGTGTGCGCGAGGTTGGCCCGCAGAGTACGGGCGAGGTTGATCCGGCCGCCGGGACGGCTGGTCGGACGCGGGTTGCTCAGCCCGGTCAGCGCCGGACGCACCTGGGTGGCCAGTTGCTTCGTCAGCTCCTCGACCAGCCGCCGCACCAGTGGCCGCAGCTTGGCCAGTCGCCCCTCGGGCAGGCCACCGGCCAGCGACAGCACCGAGGTCAGCAGCTCCATCGAGGGACGTACGTTCGCGGGGTCGAGTTCGGTGAGCACGTCGGTACGGCCGTTCTCGGCCGCCCGGGCGATGACCTCCTCGCGTACCGCGGTGCCGAACAGCGCCTCCAGTTCGTCGACCCACTCGCGGGCGGTGGGGAAGGAGGCTTCCTGGCCCCCGCCGGCCGCCTGACCGAGGTCGGTGGCGCCCTCGCCCTGGCCCGCCCCGTACAGCTCGTCGAGTGCGCGGGCGTAGCGGCGGGCGCCCGCCGGCAGCCGGTCGGGTTGGCGCCCGAGCAGCAGCCGCCACCGGTCGGTGGGGGTGAGCCCGGCGTCCGGCGCGTCCGGCGCCGGTGCGGTGCCGGTGCCCGCGTCGGTGGGGGCGTCGCCGGGGCTTGGCGGCGTGCCCGGGATCGGGATGCCGCGGGCGAGCAGGACGGCCCGCCCGGCCGCGTCGGCGGCGGCCCAGCGGGCCAGCAGCTCGGGCGGGGCGGTCAGGCTCAGGTCGAGCCGGTCGCCCAGCCGCTCGGTGACGGTCTGCAGCAGCCGGTCGCGGGCCGCCGGGGTGAGCACGTCGAATCCGCCGCGCAGCGCGGGAAGCCGGTCCAGGAAGTGGGCGTCGGGGAGCCGCTCGATCCGTTCCAGCAGCGGGTCCAGCGCGGCCGGGGCGGACTGCAGCAGCGGATGCGCCCCGGTGAGCAGGCCGCCGAGCAGCCGCTGCAGGTGCCGGCGGGCGTCCGGTCCGGTGGCCGCGTCGATCCAGCCGGCCACCCGGGTGCCCAGCGTGTCCAGATCGGTCAGATCGAGCAGCACCCGGGCGGCCAGGGCGGCGCCCTGGACCAGAGGCGAGCCGGCGCGGACCAGGTGGTCGAGGGCCTCGTCCAGGCGCAGGCCGATCCGGTCCTCACCGGCCCGGACCGCGAGGTCGACCAGCGCGGTGGCGTCGGCCGGGGCGTCGCTGCCGGCGAGGCCGGGCAGGCCGCGTACCGCCGCGTCGAGCAGCACGACGGCCAGCTCGGCCGCCCGCGCCCGGCCGTCGGCGGTGGTGCCGGGCAGGTGTTCGCGGCGCAGCGCCTCCAGCAGGTCCAACGCGGCCAGCAGCTCGGGCAGCGTGCCGGTGCCCGGCAGCACCTCGGCGGCCAGCTCGAGGCGGTCGGTGACCAGCTCCGGCAGGTCGCAGCGGGCGGCGTCACGCAGCCCGGTGAGCAGCTGGGCGGCGGTGGGGCCACCGTCGGCGGCCTCCCGGCGGAACCGCTCCCGCAGGGTGCCGGCCGCGGCCAGCGCGGCGGTCACCCCGCGTACGCCGACCAGGTCCAGCCGGGCCGCCACGGACGGCGTCCAGGCCAGTTGCCAGCGGGTGGTCAGGGCGGCACCGTCGCCGGTGCCGGAGACCGCGATCGCCTCGCCGTAGCCGACGCCGCAGACCTGGAGGCGTTGCAGCAGGATCTCCCGACGCCCGTCCAGTCCGGCGCGCAACGGGTCGAGGCGGACCTCGCGAGACTTCGGGCTGTCCGGGTTGGGCAGCCGCAGCGCGGTGAGTTCCGCCTCGACCGCCGGGCCGAGCCCGGAGCGTGGCGTGCCGGGGGCGACGCGCCCCCGGTCGGCGCCGACCAGGACGGTCTCCAGCGCCTTGGCCAGCGCTCGGCCGCGGCCGAGCAGTTCACCCTGGCCCAGCACGGTGGTCACCGCCTCCAGCACCTCGCCGCGCCCGGGGGCGGGCAGGTCCCGCAGCCGGGCCAGGTCGTCGGCCAGCCGTACGGCCTCGGCGGCCTCGCCGGTGCCGGCGGTGTGGCCGGCCGCGCGCAGTTCCCGGCACAGGTCGGTGACCGCCCGGGCGGCGGCGGCCCGGATCCGCTCCGGGTCGCCGGCGGCGGTGAAGACGGACTGCTGCCAGCGGGGGTCGCGGATTCCGGCGGGGTAGCCGGACCGGGAGTCGAGCAGGTCGAACGCGTACGGCACCAGCGAGGTGACAGCCGTGCCGGCGGCGCCGGTGGCGGCCGGCGCGGGCGGGGTCGTCACGGACCGGAGCGGATCGGTCGCGTCGGCGGCGGGGTGGGCGGACGCCGCGACGCCGGCGGTCGGCGCGGCGGTGAGCAGGGCCGGAGCGTGGAAGGCGCCGACGACGGCGGCGACGCGTCGGCCGTCGGCGCCCGCTTCGGCCAGCACCCGGCGCATGTGCCGCTCGCGGGCCAGGTCCCGGCCCGGTACGCCGTCGCGGTTCGCGCTGTCGGTGCGCATCGCCCAGCCGACGCCGAGTGCGGCCCGGCGCAGCGCCTCGGGCTGGCTGCCCGGGGCACGCACCTCGACCACCCGGTCCCACAGGTCGTCGCCGTCGCGCCCGGTACCGCTGGCGCTGAGCGCGGCGGCGTAGGACCGGCGCAGGCCGGGCACCGGCTCCCCCGCGTCGGGGTCGGGACCGCCACCGGGGGCCGGCTCGTCACCGGCGGTCGGGCCCGGGTCGGCAGTCGGGTCGGTGGTGTCGGCGGTCCAGCCGGGGTCGGCCAGCGGCAGGTCGCAGCAGAGCACCTCGACGCCGCGCTGCCGGGCCCAGCGGATCGCGGCCAGCTCCGGGGAGAAGTCGGCGAACGGGTAGAAGCCCATCGGTGCGTCCGTGCCGTGGCTGCCGACCAGGGCCAGCGGGGCCCGGGCGGCCGGATCGGACAGGTGGGGCAGCCAGCGCTGGAAGTCGGCCGGCAGCTCGACGCAGACCACCTCGGCCCCGGCGGCGTCCAGCAGTGCCGGGACCACCGCCGCCAACGCCGGGCTGTGATGCCGCACCCCGATCAGGTACGGGCGGGCCGAACCGGCGAGCGCGTCGACCACGGCGCGCGGGTCGGCCGACGTCGGATCGACCGTCGACGGGCCGGCCGCCACCGGGTCGGCGGCCGGCGGGGCCGCGCCGGGCGTACGGGAGAGGATCGTCACCGCAGGTTCTCCCGCAGGTCCCAGAGCCGGCGCCACATCGCCGAGCCGTCCTCGGCGCGGCGGCGCACCGGGCCGTCCCAGTAGCCGAGCAGCCGGGCGTGGTCGTTCTGGTCGTCCTTGCGGACCACGCCGAGCAGGTGCCCGGGCACCAGGTCGAGCGCGTCGCCGTCGGGCAGGTACGCGGTGGCCAGGCCGAGCGACACCGCCACCTGCACCGCCTCGGCGGTCGACATCACCGTGCCGGGCCGCTCCACGTCCCAGCCCTCGCCCGACCGGCCGGAACGCAGGTCACGGAAGACGGTGACCAGGGCGTCCAGCACCGCGTCGTCCACCGTGTACGCCGCGCCGGCACGCTGCACGGCGGCGGTGGCCTGCCGGCGGACCAGGTCGGTCTCGACGTCGGCGTCCGAGATCGGGTGGATCGTCTCGAAGTTGAACCGCCGCTTGAGGGCCGACGACATCTCCGACACGCCCCGGTCCCGCAGGTTGGCGGTGGCGATCACGGTGAACCCGGGCGCCGCCCGGATCAGGCCGTCCTCGCTGCCGGACAGCTCCGGCACGTTCATCCGCCGGTCGGACAGGATCGACACCAGCGCGTCCTGCACCTCGGGCAGGCAGCGGGTGACCTCCTCGATGCGGACCACCCGGCCGGTGCGCATCGCGGTCAGCACCGGCGAGTCGACCAGCGCCTGCGGGGTCGGGCCCTGGGCGAGCAGCAGGGCGTAGTTCCAGCCGTACCGGAAGGCGTCCTCGGTGGTGCCGGCGGTGCCCTGCACGGTCAGCGCGCTGGTGCCGCAGACGGCGGCGGCCAACAGCTCGGACAGCATGGACTTGGCGGTACCGGGCTCGCCGACCAGCAGCAGGCCGCGCTCACCGGCCAGGGTGACCACGCACCGCTCGACCAGGCTCCGCTCGCCGACGAACTTCGCCGGGATGCTCATGCTGGCCGGCAGCGCGGCGCCGTCCGCGCCGGTACGCCGGTCGGCGGGCAGCTTCAACGCCTCGCCGTCGCTGCCCTGGATGAACGTGACCACGGCACGCGGGGTCAGCGCCCAGCCCGGTGGCCGGGCCCCGTCGTCGTACGCGGCCAGGAAGGCCAGCTCGTCGGCGTACCGCTGCTCGGCGGAGAGGACCTGGGCGGCGGTCTCCGACGCCACGGTGGGGCGGACGTGTTCCGTCACGGTCACGGGTGTTCCTCGATCTTCCTCTTGAGGGGGTGTTTCGGGACAGGGGTCGGCAGCGCCGCGACGTCCGGGCAGGTCGTCGCGGAGACCGCCGCCCTTTCGGGTACGGGTCAGCGGGGGGCGCCGCGGCCGGGCAGGTCGGCGAGGCGGGGCCGGTCGCCGTCGCGGAGGCGTCGCCAGGCCCGCCGGTAGAGTTCCGCGGCCGGTTCGAACGGCACGGTCACCCCGAGCGCGGCCGTGCCGTCGGGGGCGAGGTCGAACAGGGCCAACTTCCAGCCCTCGATCGGCACCTGCCCGGCGCCGCGCTCCAGCCACGGGCCGGGCAGGAACAGCGACCGGCCGGCCCGGGACCGGCTGGCCTCGACGACCAGGTCGGTGCCGGCCAGTTCGGCGCGGGCCGCCTTCAGCCGGGTCGGCTTCCAACCGGTCCACTTCGTCGTGTTGCGGTCGGTCGGGTCCGGCATGGCCAGCAGCATCAGGTACACCGCCGCCGCGTCGGCGCCCAGGGCATGCTCCCCGGCGACCTCGGCGACCAGGTCGGGCACCGACCGCGTCGGGTCCTGCGGCCACCAGGTCCCGTCCGCCGCCCGCTCGCCACCGTCGGGCTCCCCCGCGTCGGCGAGCAGCGCCGCGAAGCGCGGGTCGCGCACCAGCCGCAGCGCCACCTCCACCGGGTACGGCTTGGCCACGTCCCTGCGCAGCGCCGGCAGGTACGGGTCCGTGCCATCGGCGTCGAGCAGCTCCGGCCGCAGCGCGGGCGACGGTCGGCTGTCGTGGGTGGACAGCACGATGGCGCCGTAGCGTTCCCAGCCCGGGCCCGTCTCCGACGGGGTGCCCGCCACCTGCCGGAACTCGGGCAGGTAGACGTACTGCTCCAGGTCGAGCATGAGGTCGGGGTTGGCCAGCCGGTCCCGGATCGCGGCGAGCGCGGCCGGCAGCGCGGCCCGGCACGGGTCACCGGCCGGCGTGTGGTGGGCGACCCAGGCCGCCAGTGCGACCGTGGAGCGCAGCACGTGGCCGGTGAAGCCCGCCGTGCGGTTGTCGACCGGCCGCACCCGGTCGCCTCTGAACTCGAAGGTCAGGTCGGTGCTCAGCTCGGCCGAGCGCGCCGGGTCGAGCAGCGCCGGCAGCGCCCGCGCCGGTTCCCAGCCGGTGCGCACGGCACGCGTCGCCTCGGCGAGCAACTGCTCGGGCACCACCACCCGACGCCCCAGGGCGGCGTTCCACACCGCCGCGGCGGCGGCCACGTCCGGGCCGTCGGTCCACAGCCGGGCCGGGTCCTGCGGCAGCAGCGCCGAGACCACGGCCCGCCGCAGTGTCGGCCTGGCCTCCCGCAGCACCCCGAAGGCCAGCTTGACCTCCCCGGCCTGCCTGATGGCGAGCGCCTTACGCAGTTCGGTCGGCACGGTGCCGGCCGAGTCCGCGTACGGCAGGCCGGCCAGCACCAGCTTGGCGGCGGTGGGGGTGACACCGGTCAGCTCGGCGAACTGCTCGGCCGCCTCCGGCCGCCAGGGCAGCGGGCCGCGCGCGGCCCACTCGGTGAGGAAACCGGCCAGCCAGCCGACCGGCCGTGCGTCACCAACCGGCTCCGAGGAGTGCACCGTGTACGGCTCGGGTACGGCGAACCCACCGGCCGGGTCGTGGTGCAGCGCGTCCACGTAGTAGCCGGTGGCCGTGCCCCTGGAGTTGAAGACGGCGATGAACGCCCCGTCGGGCAACGGCAGGAGACCCGGCTTCGGGTACCGGCGCGAGCCGTCGGGGTTCTGCAGGGCGTCGACGGTCAGGTGCAGCCTGCACCGACGCCACCGTCCCGGCTCTGCCGCCGCGCTCAGGTCGAGCCCGTCCAGCTCCTCGAGCAGGGCACGCAGGGTCTCCCGGTGCGCCTGCGGGGTGACCGCCGCGGCGGCCCGGTAGGCCACGGCGGCGACACCACCGAGCAGGGACCACCAGTCCAGCGTGGACGGCAGCGGCGGCCCGTCGAGGTGCAGCCGTACGCCGGGATCACCCCCGCCGGTGGCGGACCGCTGGATGCCGATCGCCCGGAACTGGGTGAAGGCCTGGGGCGTGGTGCCCGCCCCGTGCACGGAGCCGCGCAGCCCGTCCAGCGCCTCGTTGAGCTGCCTGTCGGTGGGCCCGGCCGCGACGGCCACCGGCGCCACCGCGACGGGGGCGGACAACGACCTGGTGAGCCGCTCGGTCACCGCGTCCAGGTCGGTGCGCACCCGGGCGGCCAGCCGCAGCGCCCCGGCCACCCCGGCCAGCACGGCGTCATGGCTGACCGCCGGCATCGCCGAGCGGACCAGCTCGACCAGCGCGTCGGTGCCGTCCCCGCCGGCGGTGGCGGAGCCCCCGACCGTCGACGTCGGGACGGTGACGGGCGCACCGGTGGCGGCCCGCGTGGCCGCGGTCGGCCCGGATGGCGTCGCCGCGCGGGCGGCGGCCCGCGCGGCCTCCTCGGCGAGGACGGCGCGGCGCTCGTCGACAGCGACCTTGAGCAGCGCGGCGGCGGTCTCCCGGTCCGTGTGCCGCAGGGCGGTGGAGCCGGCCGGGTCCCGGGGCAGCAGGTTGCCGAGGAACTTCTGTCCGGGCAGCGGGACCGCGTCGGGGTTGTAGTCCCGGGCGGACGGCGGACCGGCGGCGGCCGACACCACCCCGTCCGGGTCGACCAGGACGGGACCGCTGAGCACGGCCCGCGGCCGGTCGTCGCCGGGCAGCACCAGCGCCGCGAGCGGTTCCTGCCCGGCGGCGACGGTGACGGTACGCCCGGCCAGGTCGTCGCCGCGTACCGAGCCGTCCGGCAGCGTGACCACCCGCCAGCCGAGCAGACCGTCCACCGGCACGGCGGCCGGGGTGACCCGGTCGGACAGGGCCGGCCGCAGCCAGCTGGCCGCCTCCCGCAGCTGGCTGCCCTCGACCGGGAGATCCGCCAGGAACCGGGGCAGGCTGCGCCGACCGTGGGTGTTGCCGACCGGGTCGTACTCCCGCCAGGCGTGGGTGTCGTCGTCCTCGCTGCGCCGGAGCACCCAGTGGGACGTGCCGTCGGTGATGACCGGCAGTTCGGACGGGACAGCGGTGTCACCGGGGTGCAGCACGCCGTCGCCGGTGGTCCGCCCGCCGCCGGCCAGGGGCAGGGTGACCTCCTTCCGGCGTGGCTGCCTGCCGTAGTGGTCGCCGACGATGGGCTGCAGGTCGCCGGGCGACGAGTGCCAGTAGCCGCGCAGGTCGTAGTCGAGCGCCTTGGAACGCCAGTAGACGAGCAGGTGGCCGTCGACGTAGTGGTAGCCGGCCTGACCCCACATGTCGCCGGCGGGGACGCGCAGGTCGTGGCGCAGCACGATGCCCTCGGCACCGAGCACCCGCACCGTGTTCGGTCCGCCCAGGATCAGGTACGGCCAGGACTCCTGCCGGGTCACCTCGACCCGGCGGTCGCCGTCGGTCACCTCGTGCCAGGCGAGCTCCCAGTCCGGCCAGCCCAGCTCGTCGAGGATCCCGCCGCGCAGGCTGCGGGCGACGCGTTCGGCGAGGTCGACGTCGAGGACCTGCCCGAGGGCGTCGCCGGCACCGGAGCGGTCGGTGTCGTCGCCGACGAGGCGCAGCGCCTCGACGGGGATCCTGCCCAGCCAGTCCACCGACGCCGGCAGGTACGGCAGTCCGGCGGCGAAGCGGTCGCGGATCCGGGCCCGCAGCCAGTCGGTGAGCACCGGCCGGACGCCCGGCGTCTCGACCATCCGGCGCAGGGCCTCCGGCTGGTCGTCGAGCTGGGCGAGGCCCCGGCGCAGGGCACCGGCGAACCGGTCGTCGGCGGCGACGGCGAGCAGGTCCCGCTCTCCCCCGCCCTTGGCCCAGTCCGCCAGGTTCAGGGCCTCGCGCTCCTTGGGCGGGTCCACCGGCACGTCGAGCGCGAGCAGCAGGTCGAGCAGCTCGAGGTCCCCGTCGACGCCGAGGCTCTCGCCGCTGTCGGCCAGTTCGACGCGCAGCCGGTCGGCCATCCGCTCCACCAGCGGGTAGAGCTGCCGCAGCCGACGGCGGTGGCGGACGTGGCCGGAGTTGACCCGCCCCAGGAGGCGGCGCAGCCAGCCGACGGACCCGTCGCGCGGGCGGGCGGCGTCCGGGGTGTCCGCGTCGGACAGTCCGGCGAGCGCACCGGTGTCGGTCAGCAGCGCGAGCCACGTGACCAGGTCGTCGCGGTCCGTGGGCATCAGGTCGAGCAGGCTGCCGCGGATCGCCGGGTCGCGGCCGGCCAGCGCCGTCACCGCCGGCAGGTGCGCCTTCCACCAGCCGGCCGGCGCCTCGGCGGCAACCGGCAACCGGAGCAGCTCGGTCAGGTAGGCCGCCTCACGGTCGGCGACGGCGTCCTTGCCGGCGGCCTTGGTGGCGGTCCGGACCAGCCGGTTCACCGCCGTGGCCGACTGGGTGGACGGCACCACGCCGGCGACCGCGGCCCGCAGCGCCAGCCGGCAGAACCGCTCCAGCGCCTCGTCGGCCGGCAACTGGGCGGACAGCTCCTTCGCGTAGCCGGCCAACGCGGTCGCGGACACCACCTTGGCCGAGGCGAACTCCACATAGACCTCGTCCAGTCGGTGCAGGTCGACCGGCAGGCCGTGCTGCGCCTCCGCCTTGCGTGCCTTGTTGAACAGCTGCGTCGCGTAGGCGTCCTGCCCGGCGGCCAGGAACACGCGGGCCGCCTGCTCGAAGAACGTCGGCAGGAAGTGCGGCAGCGTGCGGGCGAACCGGTCGGCGACGCCCTGGTACGCGTCCAGGGCGGCCTTCGGGCGCGACCGGACCTGCTTGGCCAGCTTCTGCAGCTCCGGCACCACCGCCAGGGCGTGCCGGCCGTCCGCCGGGTGGTGCACCAGCACCCACTCCGGGAAGGCCAGCGGGCGGCGGGGGCCCAGCCCGACGACGGCCGGCTCGGCGCCCGGCGTCAGGCCGAGGAAGCCGACGGCCATGTCCTCGCCCTCGCCGAGGGCGGCGTCGACCAGGCGGACCACCGGCCGGTCGTCGAGGGCCGGATGCCGGTAGGTGCGGGCGGTGAGGGGCACCGCCCGCTCGCCTGCCCCGACGGTGTCGGTCGGCAGCACCGCGCCGGCGGTCAGCAGACTCTCGGCCGGGTGGTCGCCGGCCGTCGTCGTCGCCGGGTGGTCGCCGGCAGTCGTCGTCGCGGTCACGCCTTGTTCCCCGTTCCGGTCACGGCGCCGGACAGGGCCGTCGCCATTCGCATTCCTTCCGACCAGGCCACCGGCCCGACCTCGGTCAACCGCAGCGTCGGCCCGTCCACGACTGACCAGGCCAGGGTGCCCAGGGTGGCCTCGGAGTCCCAGTAGTCCTCGTCGAACCGCAGGGCGGCCTCGATCGTGCGGCCGGCCTCCCAGACCCGGCAGGTGACCTGCGAGCCGGAGACCCGGAAGCCGAGGGCGGCGGCCCGGGTGGCCACCCGGTTGGGGACCGTGGTGCCGCGGAAGTCGGTGACCGTGGTGTCCCGCTGCCTCAGGTCGTCGGGCCTGCCCCAGGTGCCCCGGTGCAGTTGCTCGACCCGTTGGGTGACGTCCAGCTCTTCGGCGAACTCGCGCAGGTCGCGCAGGTCGGGCAGGTGCACCGGGTGCGGCAGTGTGGCGCTGACCGGCGAGAGCCGGACGGTGTCTCCGTCGAGGTTCACCACGCGCAGGTCGCCGGTGTCGGTGACGTCGCGCAGGAGGCCCGGCTCGGCCGGGTCGTCCCCGAGCACCACGAGATCGCGCAGCGCGTCCTGCCAGGCCGGGTCCGGCCAGACCCGGGCCAGCAGCCCGGTCGGCACCGGCAGCGAGGACACCACCCAGGCGTCGACCCTGGCCAGGCATTCGGCGGCGTGCCGGTCGAGCCACTGGGCGAGCTGACGCAGCCGTTCCACCTCGGGGTCGTCCCGCAGCGCCTTCGGCAGCGTCTTCAGGGGACGGCCACCGGCGCGCGGGCCGGTGGAACGGGCCGCCACCTTTCCGTCCACGAGAGAGATCTCGTACGAGTCCCCCACCGGTAGCCAACCCATCAGGAATACCCTCCGCAGTGGCAGAACAGCCAGATTTCGTGAGGAATCGGCCGTGATCGACAACGAGGGCACGCTAACAGTAGTGACCGACACGACTGCGACCCATCGGCCGAGCAGCCGGGCCGGGATGACCGGGACGGCGAAGACGGGACCTGCGCAAACCGCAGGTCCGGTCAGCCGGAACGCCCGGTGGAGGGGTCGGGCGGCGCCTGGGCCGCCAGCCGGAGCGATGACCTAGGTCACACAGACGCGGTCGGCGGTCACGCACGCCGTGCCGGGTCAGGGGGTCGGCGCACCCCGCGGCCGGGACCTCGCCGCGCTGGCGGCACGCCTGGTCAGTTGCGTGGCCAGACCCGGACCGGCACACGGCGGAACGCCACCGACAGGAAGTGCTCGGTGAGACGGTCCCGCAGGACGCAGTCCGGCCAGGCGTCGAGCACCTCGGGCAGGGTGCGGTTGCCGAGGGCGAGCTGGAGCAGAGCGCCCGGCGGGACGGCGGCGTGAACATGCGGGTCGGTGGTCGGGCCGACCGTCCCGCGCGACGGCGTCACCGCCGTCAGCTCGCCGTCGGTGAACGTCAGCCGGGCGGCACGGCCGTACAAGTCGACTGTCAACGTCGGTTCGTGCCATCGCAGGCCGGCCGCCTGCCAGCGGGCCCGCAGCAGCGGGACCAGTCGGGCGAGCAGGTCGACCGGATCGCCGGTTCGGACATACCAGCCTCGGGGCCGCCTCGGCACGCCCGACGTACCGAGGCGCGCCAGCGGATGGCCGTGGTCGAGGAGCGGGCAGACCGCGACGAACGGGCGACCCTGCGACGCCTCATACCCACGACCGACGCGGGCCAGGTGCGCGTGCATGACCGCGGCGGCCTGCGGCCAGTCGGCCGGCTGGTCGCAGGCCGCCGCGAACACGGTCAGCTCGCCGGCGGCGGAGAGCCGGGCACCGTGGACCAGGTATCCCCGGATCTCGGCGCCCCGCACCACGACGGCGACGATCCGCCGGGCGAGGCTCGCCTCACGGCGCCCGGTGATCTCGTACCGCCACACCGCCGCGTCTCTCGGACAGACCAGGGCCTCGCCGTCGGCGCGCCGGTCGATCCCGGCGAGGGCGTCCGCGTCGGCGACGGTCGCGGGGCGCACCGTCAGGGCGCCGGCGGAGTCGTCCGGCCGGGCCTGACCGGTGGCCGGCAGCGCGGCGGCGGGCACCGCCGGGGCACCGCCGCTGGCGAGGGCGTAGTCGTAGCCGAACCGCCGGTAGAAGTAGGGGATTCCCTCGATGACCTGGATCGGCACGCCGCTGGCCGCGTACCGCTCGTGCAGCGAGGCGAACAGCCGCTCGGTGAGCCGGCGCCCACGGTGCTCCGGCGCCGTCGCGACCAACTCGACCTGGGCCACCGGCAGGCGTACGCCAGCCAGGCTCCAGTCCTGCCGCAGACCTACGAGGCTCGCCACCGGGCGGCCGGTGGCCAGGTCCACGGCGACCAGGAAGTCGTCGGGCACGACGGAGGGGTGACCGGTCAGCAGGTCCTCGACCCAGGCGGCGATGCCGGGGTGCGGCTTCCCACCGGTCACCCACTGAAGTTGCACCGACGCGTGCAGAGCGGCGAGCTCCGGTGCGTCGGAGGTCCGGCCCGGCCGAATCACGTAATGTTCGCCGCCCTTTGCCATACCTTACTTTCTAGCAGCGGCGCGCCCGGGCGGTCAGCCTGAGCCGCACCTGGACGGACGGGCAGCGGCCGACGCGGCGGGCCCGCCGGCAGCGATCGCCAGGACAAGCAGACTTGACACACCCCGGAGGCGTCAAGCACGCTTGCCATGACAAGGTCGCTTGACATCAGGGGGTGTTCATGAGGAACGACCTCTGCGAGCTCCGGCTGGCCGCCGGGCTGTCCCAGCGCGAGCTGGCCCAGACGCTGGGCGTCTCCCGGCAGACGATCAACTCGATCGAGAACGGCCGCTACGACCCCTCCCTGCCGCTGGCCATCGCCATCGCGCGCCACTTCCACCGCACCGTCGAGGAGATCTTCCATGTCGACTGACCGGCACACCGGCAGGCGCCGCGCGCTGGCCCTCGCCATCAGCCTGGCCGTGGTGGCACTGCTGATCGCCGTGGGTCTGCTGCTGCGCAGGTACGCGCCCGGGAACATGGGGGCGGGCTTCCTCCTGGGAGCGGCAGCCGGGCTGTTCGGCGTCGCGGTGATGGCATGGCGACTCGGGAAGCGACCGGATCGCACCACGACCTTCGAGCGGGCGTGGTCCCAGACCGGCGACGAACGCGACGACGCCGTCCTCACCCGGTCCCTGGCCGTGCTGGGGCTGCTCGCGTTGCCGCTCACCGGCACGGCGGGGATCGCGATCGGGCTCGGCGCCACGGTGGAGATGGTGCTGACGTTGCTGCTCGTGGCGGAGATCCTGGTCGGGGCGACCGCCTTCACGATCATCGACCGGCGCAGTTGAGCGCCGCCCGGACCGCGACGGGCGGCCCGGGCACGAACCACCCTCGCCGTCCCCGCCGGCCGCGATCCCACCTTCGCAGGTCGGCAGCGATCCCACCGGCCACGGGCGCGGCCGACGGTCAGGCGGCCGCTTCGACGTACGACGCCAGGTTGGCCGGCGAGGAGGCACGCCCGGCCTCGTGGTCCGCCTGGTCGATGCCGGGCGGCACGTCCGTGGCGGTGACGCTCACCTCGGTCCCGGCACCGGCGGCGGCGAGGCTCCAGGTCATGGTCATGGCGCCGGCGTACGACGGGCCGCGTCGGAGGTCTTGCCGGGGCTGCCGGTCGGGCCGAGGTGGGTCAGGACCATCCGGAAGCCGCCTCCGGGGCGCGGATCCCACCGGCTCCCTCCCCCTCGGCCGGGGCATCCACGCGCTTTCGCCGACTTGATGCCAAGTTCCGTCATCTGACATCAGCGGCCGGGAGCAGATGTATTTATTCCCGTCGATCGGGCTCCCTAAGGACGTCCACCCGCCGACGCCACCGCCCCGGGGCGCGCGGCGACTGCCCATCATCGGGAGGAAATGTGTCTACCACTCTCGCAGGAAGAGCGCGCCGTTCGACGCTCGCCCTGCTCACCGGCGCGGCGCTGGCGACGCTGTTGTCCGTCACCGCGGCCGGTGCCGCACCACTGGCCGGCCCGGCGGACAGCCGCGGCGACGTCGGCACCGCCGCCGCGGTCGACGTGTACATGCGGGACACGGCCGCCGACGTGGGGCTCGAACCGCACGCGCTCAACCCGCTGTGGCAGAGCGCGGACATCAAGGTCTGCCACACCGCCGTCGAGTGCTCGACCAGCCAGAATCCGATCGTCGGGCAGCGGAACTACATCTTCATCAAGCTGCGCAACCCCGGCCCGTACGGCGACAGCGTCATGGAGGAGGGCACGATCTGGGTCTACCGGACCACGCCCGGCGGCGGGGCGGCCTGGCCCGGCGCGTGGACGCAGATCGGGGCGATGGCGGTGCCGGTCTACCCGGGCGTCACCTCGGTGACCATCCCGTGGGACAACGTGCCCGGCCCGGGTCACTTCTGCCTGCTGGCCCGCTGGGTCTCCCCGAACGACCCGATGACGTTCGAGGGACCGGACATCGGCGTCAACACCCGGCACAACAACAACATCGCCTGGCGCAACGTCGACTCGGTGGCGCTGATCGCCGGCGGCCTGGCGCAGACCCGGCCGTTCGCCATCGGCAACACGCTGACGCGGCCGGCTCGCAGCAGCGTGGTGTTCGGCCAGACCGGGGCGCCCTTCCAGGCCGCCGGCGGCCGCCTCGTCGCCGACCTCGGGCCCACCCTCTTCGAGCGCTGGGTCAGGGGTGGCAAGGCCGGCAAGGGAGTCCGCGAGGTCGGTCGCAACCAGGTGGAGATCGTCGACATCGGCCAGGCCAGCCTGGACAACCTGGAGCTCGCTCCCGGTGAGCGGCTCGCCTTCTCGCTCTCCTTCACGGCCGCCGTACCGACCCGGGAGCAGACCGCCGTCAACGTGACCCAGATCGGCCCGGACACCACCGGCGCCGCCAGGGCCGACCTGGGCGGCGTGCGCTACGACATCACGGTGGGCCAGCGGGCCAGGTAGCCGCCCCGAGGGGCAGGGACGGAGGTCGCGGACGGGGCCCGCGACCTCCGATCCACGGCCGGATCGGTCCGCCCTCCGGCGCGACGAAACACCCCGCCCCGGTGTGTCGATCAGCGCAGGCTGACCCAGGCGGTCGCCACCGCGTACTCGGTGGTGCGGGCGCAGAGCTGGACCGGGCCGGCGGGCGGCGCCGTCATGGAGAAGTAGCCCACGGCGTCCACCGGCACCTCCTCGTACGGGCCGGCGGAGGTCCGCGCGGTGACCCGCCCGCCCCGCGCGGGTGAGAGCTGCCCGACGACCCCGCTCGGCGTCACCTCGACCTCGACCACGACCGCGCCCGCACGGAACGTCAGCGTACGGGCCGACCCGGTGGACCGGGTGAGACCGGCCGGCTCCGGGTCGCAGGCCGAGTCGAAGGTCAGCTCGGCGAGGGCCAGCTCGGCGTCGACGCTCCGCCAGCCGAACGCGGCCCTCGCCGCGGCCAGGAACTCCTCGGGCACCGGGTCACAGCCCTGCCGGGCGGCCCTCAGCTCGGCCAGCAGAGCGTCGTCAGCGGCTGGCGGCCACGGCTGCATCCCGGTCACCTCCGCTGTCCTCGCCGGTCGGGCGTGCCCTGACGAAAGGGGCGAGCGCCGGGCAGTTGCGCAGCTTGTGCAGGCACCGGGCCTGGGTCGGGCCGACGCTGCCCACCGGGATGCCCAGCCGCGCGCCGGCCTCGCGGTAGCTGACCGGCGGATCGGCCGTCAGCAGGGCGAGCAGCTCCCGGCAGCGCGGCGGCAGCTGCGCGAACGCCTCCCGCAGCGCCTGCTGCCGCTCGGCGCGCAGCAGATCCTCGTCCGGGGTGACCGGATCCACGAGCAGGCGGGCGCCGACGTGCCCGCCGGCCGAGTCGTCGTACGGGTCGAACGGCTGGATCCGCCGGCCGAGGCGCAGCAGCCGGTAGCACTCGCGTCGGGTGGTGGTGATCAGCCAGGCCGGCAGGGCGTTCGACTCCCGCAGCCGGCCCAGGTGCTCCACCGCGCGGAGCCAGACGGTCTGGTTGACGTCCGCCGCGTCGGCCCGGTCGAGCCCGTGGGAACGGATCACCGAGAGCACCAGCGGGGTGTAGCGGCGGACCAGCTCGTCCCACGCCCGTTCGTCCCCGCGGGAGGCGGCGGCGACCAGCCCGACCGTGCTGCGCTCGCTCATCGGGACACCACCCGGCGCGCCGATGCCGGTGGCCTCACGCGACGAGCACCCCGTAGTCGGGATGCCAGCGGGGGCTGGCGACCAGCGCGGCCTGGGCCGCCTCGGCGCCGAGCCCGGCGCCGGTCATCAGCGCCGCCAGCCGGCCGGCGACGTGGCCGGTGGCGAACGAGGTGCCGGCCCAGGCGGCGAAGCCGTCGAAGTGCCGGGTCGGCTGGCCCGGCAGCTCGAGCCGGCCCCGGACGTAGGTGCTGGTCCGGTCCCCCAGGGCGCAGGCGTCCACCCACTCCCCGTGGTTGCTGTACGACGCCGGCACCGGGCCGGTGGACCCGGCGCTCACCGCGCCCACTGCCAGGACCCGCTCCAGGGCGGCCGGCCAGGCCCGCCGGCTGGTGCCGGCGTTGCCCGCCGACGCCACCACGGCTCGGCCGGGCAGCGCGGCCAGCGCGTTGACCAGCGGCAGCGGAGGCTGATCGTCCTGGGTGAAGTAGCCCAGCGAGAGGTTGACCACGGACACCTGCGGACCGAGCCGGCCGAGGGCGGCGACCAGCATCTCCTCGTCTCCGACGCCGGTGGCGTTCAGCGCGGCCTCGGGATCGAGACGTACGCCCGGCGCGGCCTGCCGGACCAGCCCGGCGACGAAGGTGCCGTGACCGCCCTGCAGCGCCAGCACGTCGGCGCCGACGTAGACCGCGTCCTCGTCGTCGACCTCGGCCAGATAGCTGCCGCCCAGCCACAACGGATGCCGGGAGCCGGCCTGCCGCCAGATGCCGGTGTCACAGATCCCCACCGTCACTCCGGCCCCCTCGCCGGCGCGCGCCGGATCCGGCGCCGGCAGGGCGGCGGCGACCCGGGGTGGCCCGCCGGGGTTGCCCATGATGTTGCCGAAGCCGACCAGGACGTGGTGCGGCTGGACCAGTGGAACCGGCTGACCGGGCCACTGCTGCGGGTCGCGGAGCCTGGTCACCAGCGCCGGAATGTCGGTCTCGGCGGCGAAGCGGAGCCGGGCGACGCCGCCAAAGCCGACGCCCTCGGTGACCGGATGGCCGTAGCTGCGCAGCCGGCTCATCACCCGGGACACGTCCGGGCGGGCCACCAGCAGCTGCCGGGGCCGGTAGAGGAACTCGCGGCCGGTCAGGTCGTGGCGGCGCAGGTCGGGGTCGGCGGTCAGGGTCTCCAGGAAGACCCGCTGGTAGGTGGCGTCGGGCGACTCGCCGGCGACGGCCGTCGTGCCTCTCCCGACGAGGCCGAGCGGTGCCGCGGCGGCGAGGGCGGACCAGGTCATCACCTGCCGGCGGGACAACCCGGCCGGCGGGGGCGACGCGTACGGGTCGTCAGGCGGCACCGGTCCTCCAGGCGGTCGAAGATGCGTGGTCGGCGACGGGCCGCGGCAACTACGGAATCGCTGTGCGAGGTACCCGGCGATTATCTCAGAGCATAGTCGGCTGTCAATTGATGGCCGGTCAGGCGACATTCCCTCGATTGACCGGGGAGCGTGACTGCGGGATTCTTCCTGGTATGGCCGACAGCGCCGCTCCCGGTGCCGTCCCGGCCCAGGCCGCACTCGACGCCGTGCAGCGCTACCCCCGTGAGGCGATCGCGATCGGCCGCCGGATCCTCGCGGCCGGCCACGCCGACGCCGACGAGCGGTCCACCGCCGAACGCGCCATCGGGCTGGCCCTACGGGAGCTCAACGACCTGCCGGGGGCCCTGCGGCACCTCCGCCGGGCGGTGCGCGTCACCGACTCGCCCCGGGTGCGGGCACTGGCCCGGATGAGCCTCGGTTACGTCCTGGCCAACGCCGGGCGCACCGGCGCGGCGCTGCGCGCCGTGACCCTGGCGCTTCCCCGGCTGACCGGCGCCGACGCCGGCCGCGCCCGGATGCAGCGGGGCGTCGTGCTGCACTACCGCGGGCGG
Organism: Micromonospora sp. CPCC 205546; assembly: GCF_036902715.1. NCBI lineage: Bacteria > Bacillati > Actinomycetota > Actinomycetes > Micromonosporales > Micromonosporaceae > Micromonospora > Micromonospora sp. CPCC 205546. The sequence goes on along the minus strand of NZ_JBAKHL010000007.1, from coordinate 40,768 downwards.
TTCGACGAGGCGGTGCGGGACTACGGCATCGCCGTGGAGATCGCCCAGCGCGAGGGCGACCTGCTGCTGGAGGCGCGGGCCCGCAACAACCGCGGGCTGCTCAACGCCCACCGGGGCACCGGCGGCAACGCCGACGACGACCTGTTCCGCTCGGCGGCCATCTTCCGCCGGCTCGGGCTCGACCTGGCCGCCGCCGACGCCGGCTGGAACATCGGCATCGCCGCCGGTCAGCGCGGCGACGTCGCGGGCGCGCTGCGCAGCTTCGCCACCGTCGACGACGAGTACCGCCGGCTGTCGGTGCCCAGGCCGGCGCTGCTGTTGGACCGCTTCGAACTGCTGCTCTCGGTACCGCTGGTCGACGAGGCGGTCGAGGTCGCCACCTCCGCCGTGACGGAGCTGCGCCGCCGCGGCATGGCCTCGGATCTCGCCGAGGCACTGCTGGCGCGGGCCCGGGCGGCGCTGCTCGCCGGTGACCTGGACACCGCCGCCACCGCCGCCGCCTCGGCGCGGGCCCGCTTCCGTCGCCAGGGACGCCGCATCTGGGCCGCCTTCGCCCGACACGTCGAGCTGCGCGCCGAGTTCGCCCTGGGCACCCGGTCGGCGGCCCTGCTCACCGCCATGGTGCGCACCGCGACGCAGCTCGACGCCACCGGCTGGCCCTCGCCGGCCCTGACCACCCGCATCGAGGCCGCCCGGCTGGCCGAGGCGCTGGGCCGGCCCGCCCGGGCGGCCGAGCTGCTGGCGGTGGCGGCCCGGGCCCACCGCCGGGGCACCGCGCCCCACCGGGCCCAGGGTTGGTACGCGCTCGCCCTGCGCCGCCGACTCGACGGTGACCTGCCCGGCGCGGCCCGGGCCCTGCGCCGGGGGCTGGCGGTGCTCGACGGCCACCGGGCTTCCCTCGGCGCCACGGAGCTACGCGCGCACAGCGGGGCGTACGGGCGCGAACTGGCCGCCGAGGGGCTGGACATCGCCGTGCGCACCGGCACGCCCGCCCAGGTGCTGGCCTGGACGGAACGCTGGCGGGCCAACGCCCTGCGCATGCGCGCGGCGCAGCCACCGCAGGACCCCGAGCTGGCCACGGCCCTCGCCGAACTGCGGATGGTGAGCACCGCACTGGAGGACGCGTTGCTCGCCGGCCAACCGGTGCACGCCCTGCGACGCAGTCAGGGCCGGCTCGAACAGCGCATCCGGGAGCTGGCCCGGGGAGCCGACGGCGGAACCGGGACGGTCGGCGACGCCGGTCTGGTGGCACCGCCCACGGTGCGCGTCCTCGCCGCCGCGCTCGGGGACGCCGTGCTGCTGGAACTGGTCGCGCACGGGCCCCGGCTACGGGCGGTACTGCTCCGCGACGGCCGGACCAGCCTGCACGACCTCGGCCCGCTCGACGAGGCGCTGCGTCGGGCCCGCCTGCACCGCTTCGGGCTGCGCCGGCTGGTCACCACCGGCGACTCGGCCAGCGCCTGGGCCGGCGTCGAGTTCGCCACCACCGCGCTGGACCAGCAGCTCTTCGACCCGGTGCGCCGGCTCCTGGGCGACCGGCCTCTGGTGATCGTCCCGATCGGCGCACTGCACGCCGTACCGTGGTCGAGCTTGCCGACCTGCGCCGGCCGGCCGGTGACGGTGGCGCCCTCGGCGACGGCCTGGTTGCGCGCCGTCGGCCGGATCGTCCCGGCCGGCCCACCGGTGCTGGTGGCCGGGCCCCGGCTGCCTGCCGCCGAGACCGAGGTACGCCAGCTCGGCGCGGCCCTGCCCGACGCCCGTCACCTGACCGGCCGCGCCGCCACCGCCGGCGCGGTCACCGACGCGCTGAACGGAACCGGGCTCGCGCACATCGCCGCACACGGCGCCTTCCGCGCCGACAACCCGCTCTTCTCCACCCTCGAACTGGCCGACGGGCCGTTGACCGCGTACGAGTTGGAGCGGCTGACCCGCCCACCGGGCTGCGTGGTGCTCTCGGCCTGCGACTCGGGCCTCTCCGGCGTCCGACCCGGCGACGAGATCATGGGCTTCACCGCCGTACTGCTGGCCCTCGGTGCCCGCAGCCTGGTCGCCACCGTGTTGCCGGTCCCGGCCGAACCGACCACCGCGCTGATGCTGGACCTGCACCGACGGATGCGTGCCGGCGCCGCCCCGGCGGTGGCCCTCGCCGACGCCCAACGCGCGTTCGCCACCGCCGGCGGTGACGGCGCCGCCCATGCCACCGCCGCCGCCTTCGTCTGCTTCGGCGCCGGCTGAGCGGCGGGGAGTCTTTGCGGGCGGCACCGGGCAGGCCGCCCGGAGCGGCCCCGTTGCCGCAAGATCGGTCGTCCCCCGGCCCTGGGATACTCGTCCCATGCGGATTCGACGCCCCCGTCCGGCCCGAGGACCCCGCCCGGCCGACGGCAGGCGGGTGCGCTGGCTGCGGCGCGCCGTCGTCGCGGCCGTCGTCGGCGCCACGCTGCTGACCGGTGCGACCGCGGCCAGTGTCCGATGGATCCGCGACGGCGCGCAGGGCCACATCTTCGCCGAACAGGACGTTCCCGAGGCCCCGGTCGCCCTGGTGCTGGGCACCAAGGTCTACCCCGACGGAACCCCCTCGCCGTTCCTCGCCGCCCGGCTGGAGATCGCCCGGCGCCTGCTCACCGCCGGCAAGGTGCGCGCGATCCTGCTCTCCGGCGACAACATGAACCCGGACTACGACGAGCCGGGCGCGATGCGGCGTTGGCTGGTCGACAACGGCGTGCCCGCCGCGCGGGTGGTGCTGGACCACGCCGGCTTCGACACGTACGACTCGTGCGCCCGCGCGAAGCGGGTCTTCGGGGTGGACCGGGCGACGGTGGTGACCCAGTCCTTCCACCTGCCCCGGGCCGTGACGGTGTGCCGGCGGCTCGGCGTGGACGCCAGCGGAGTCGGCGACGAGACCGTCCGCCGGTACGACCGGACATGGCGGATCAGCTCCACCCGCGAGTACGGCGCCTGCGTGAAGGCCGCCGTGGACCTCCTCTCCGGCCGCGACCCGGTCCATCTCGGCCGCCGCGAGACCGGGGTGCAGGACGCGCTACGCGGCGCGTGAGGCCTGTCCCCTCCGGCTCCGCCGGCCCCCCGGCCTGTCGCGGCAGGCCCGCAGCCCACGTCAGGTGGACGAGCGCGGCCGTACGGGGTGGACGGCCCGGCGCGGGCTGACCCGCGCCGGGCCGCGACACGGGTCAGCCCGCGGTGCAGGCGGGAGTGCCGCTCGGGCCGGTGCCGGTGCCCTGGAAGCCGAACTCGGTGGCCGTCCCGGCGGAGAGCCGGCCGTTGTAGTCGACGTTGCGGAACGTCACGGCGCCGCTGGTGCCGGTGGCGCGCGCGTTCCACGTGTTGGTGACCGTCGCGCCGCCCGGCAGGGTGAGGGCGACCGCCCAGCCGTCGATCGCCGTGGCGCCGGCGGTGACGCGTACGGTGGCGACGAAACCGCCGTTCCACGAGTTCAGCGACACCGTCGCGGCGCAGCCGTCGGACGGCGGCGGGGTGCTCGGCGGCGCGGTGGTGGGCGGCGGGGTGGCGCCGCCGTTCAGGGCCTCGAGGGTGGCGAAGTACGCCGGCTTCTTGTTGCCGCTGCCGTCGAAGAGCAGCGGGGTGCCGCTGGCCCGCCAGGAGTCGGTGTCCCGGATGCCCCACACGGTGATGCCGGTGCAGCGGGCCACGGCGAGGCAGTCGTCGACCACGTTGCGGTAGGCGGTGGCCTGGCTGCTGCCGGAGCCCTCGATGTCCAGCTCGGTGATCTGGACGTCGACGCCGAGCGCGGCGAAGCTCGACAGGGTGGTGCGGTAGTTGCCCGGGTAGGGCGAGGCGCTGTTGAAGTGCGACTGGAGGCCGACGCAGTCGATCGGCACGCCCCGGGCCTTGAAGTCGCGGACCATGTCGTAGACGGCCCGGGTCTTGGCGTGCGACCAGTCGTCGGTGTTGTAGTCGTTGTAGCAGAGCTTCGCGCCGGGGTCGGCGGCGCGCGCGGCGCGGAACGCCACCTCGATCCAGTCGTTGCCGGTGCGTTGCAGGTTCGAGTCGCGGCGGGCCCCGCTGCCGCCGTCGGCGAACGCCTCGTTCACCACGTCCCAGGAGTGGATCTTGCCTCGATAGTAGGTCGCCACCTGGGTGACGTGGTTGACCATCGCCTGGCGTAGCGCGCTGCCGGTGAGGTTCTGCGCCCACCCCGGCTGCTGGGAGTGCCAGGCCAGGGCGTGGCCGCGCACCTGCATCCCGTTGGCGCGGGCGTGGTTGACGATCCGGTCGGCGTTGGCGAAGTTGAACTGCCCCTGGGTCGGCTCGGTGGCGTCCCACTTCATCTCGTTCTCGGGGGTGACCGAGGTGAACTCCCGGTTCAGGATCCCGACGTACGTGGCGTCGGAGAGCTTGTGGGCGGCCACCGCGGCGCCGAAGTAGCGCCCCTTCTCGGCGGCGGACGCCCCCAGGGTCGTACCGGCGTTGGCGCTGGACGCCACCGCCACCGTCGCGGCGACGACGGAGAGACCGACCACGGCCGACGCCAGCGCGACGCGTGGCCGCCGACGGGCGACCGGGCGCCCGTCGGCGGGAATGGGATTGTTGTCCATGGCAGAGCCTTTCGATGGACCGGACGGATGAGCAAGGCCGCCTCGTCAACCGCCCGCCACGGTGCGGGGCCGGCGCAGTGGTCGCCCGGAGACCACGCCGGCGTCAGCATCCTCGACACCGTGAGTTGATCGAAGCCCTTCCATCGGACCGTATCGGAAAGGGTCCGGAAGCTCAACGTCCGGTTATCGGGTTCTTCCGGGAATCACTCCCCGGACCGACCCGCCCGCAGCGGTCACACCCTGGTCACCGCCGCTTCGGAGTGGCCGGCAGGACCGAAAGTTTCGAACGTCAGCTCCTACCGCACAGGACTCCCACCAGCGCGGCCGGCTCCATGGTGGAGGGCCGGTCGCTGACCTGGCCGTCGCCGAGTTCGACGATCCGCCAGACGCCGTCGGCGCGTGGGGCAAGGTCCACCGTCACGAACGGCAGCCCCAGCGCCGCCACCGGCCCGCTCACCGTACGCGGGTCGAACGCCTCGGGCGGCGCGTCGTACGGGGTGTCGGGATGGGCGCCGACCAGGACGCAGACGCCGTCCACCCACCACGTACGGACCTCGGCGCCGGTGAACCGCTCGAACCGGCGCAGGACCAGGCCGCCGACGAGGTCGTTCCCGCGCAACTCGAGGAAGCGGCTCGCGACCCGCCACGCGGCCTCGCCGTCGTCGAGATCCGGAATGAACGCCGCCTCGTGCCAGTGGTGCTTCATCGACTTGGTGAAGTCGCGCAGCACCGCCGGCCCACCGCCGAGCGCGCGCCGCGCCCGGTCGAACTCGGCCCGCTGCGCCCCGGCCGTCCACGCCGAGCGGGGCGTCAGCTCGGCCAGCCCCGGATACCAGCCCGGCAGCTCGTGCGCGCGCCGGTACTGCTCACCGGTCGTACGCAGGGTGACACCCCGGCTGGCCAACGCGTCGGCGAGGGCGGCGTACCGCTCGCTGCGCAGCATCCAGCCGCGGTAGACCGCGTCGCCCTCGACCGTCACCCGCGCCACCGCGCGCCGCACGTCGTCACCCCGGGCCAACGCGTCGTGGTCGACGACGGCGACGTCGACGCCGACATCCTGGGCGGCGCACGCCTCCGGGGCGAAGTGGGCGTCCGGGCGACGCGGCCGTAGCGGGTCCGCGGGAACGATCAACAGCACGGTGGGATGCTCCCTCATCGGCGCTGACATGGCGAGGGCCGCCGGGGGCACGGCGAAGCGCGCGCGCTGTTCCCGGTGACGGGCGCCCCCGAGAGCGGGTTCAGGACCTTGCCGCCGGTGTGACCCGTGCCCCTCGCGGCGAGGCGGTCAGGCCCGCCACGAGCAGCAGGTACGCGAGCAACTCCACCGCTGCCGTGAGCGCCGCGACGGGCTGCGGCATCGACGGCGTGGGCGTGATGGCGTACCAGGCGAACAGGGCGGTGCGGTCACCTGCGCCCAGCGGCAGCGACAGCACGCCGACGCTGGCGTCCAGCTGCGGCAGCGCGACCAGTGCCAGCAGCACCGCGCCGGCCGAGGCGAGCCGCCGACCGTGACCGGCCAGCACCGCGGCGAGCACCAGCGCGGCCAGCCCGAGCGCCACCGGCGGCAGCACGGACAGGATCACCGCGGTCACCACGTCGCCGACGTCGATCGCGTACCACCGGCCTTCGGCGCGTACGGCGAGCCAGACGTCGACGACCCGGATCACGGCATATCCCGTGATCAGCACAGCGGCCACCGACGCGGCGGCCAACGGGCGCGGCCGCCAGCCGCCGGATCGCCACACCACGAGCAGCAGCACGACCGCCGCCAACGACGCCCACGACGCGGACAGAGCAAACTCCACACCGGACGACACGTCGATGCCGTCGCCTGGCCGCGACACCTTCCACCCGTAGCCGTCGCGGTCCGGCTCGGCCGGCATCGTCCGGACCGCGTCCACGAGCAGCACCGCGAGAGCGGCCGGCAGCGCCCGACCGGGGGCACGTGGGCCGCCGAGCACGGCGCAGGCCAGCAGCAAGGCGACAGCCAGCACCTCGGCGTAGCGCCACACCGGACGGGCGGTCAGGATGCCGGCGACGTGCACCGCGGCGCAGGCCGCAGCCGCGGTCGTGAGGAGGGGGGCAGGGCGCACGGGCCGCATCCTGTCACGGGCCGCCGCCGATCGCTGCCCCCGGCGGCGACGCCGGAACGCGAGGGTTCGAAGGTGCCGTACGCACACCTTTCCTGATCGCGGCGGCGCAGCGGTAGCGCCCGACGGATCGACAGGGTAGAAACATGCCAACCCTTCTTTCACGACGTAATGCATGTCGCGACGGCGAGAGAGCGCTCTCACGGTGGCGCTGTCCCACCGCCGCCGCCCCAGCGGGCAGGTCGACGACGACCGCCGCGAGCGGCAACCGGCGCAGCCACCCGCGCCGCGCCGCGCACCTCCCCACCACGTCGCCGAGCCCGGCACCCGTCCCGGCCGGCGGAGAGGACCAACGATGAGGATGCAGTCCCCCGACGCGCGACGGCGGCTCCGCCGGGCGCTCGCCCTCGGCGTGGCGCTGACGGCGATCGCCGCAACCACCGGCACGGCCGCCACCGCAGGACCGGCCCGCCACGGCACCCCGGACTTCGGCCCCAACGTGACGATCTTCGATCCCGACACACCGGTCGCCGAGATCCAGGCGACCCTGGACGCGGCGCACGCCCGGCAGGTCGACGCCGAGATGGGCACCGCGCGGCACGCGTACCTCTTCAAGCCCGGCAGCTACGGCACGGCCACGCAGCCCCTGCAGGTGAAGGTCGGCTACTACACCGAGGTCTCCGGCCTGGGCGCCTCCCCCACCGACGTCACCGTCAACGGCAAGATCGAGACCTACAACCGCTGCCTCGAAGGCGGCGGGACCGGTAACTGCATCGCGCTGGTCAACTTCTGGCGCACCCTGTCCAACCTGTCGCTGTCGATCAACGCCACCGGCCAGGACGGCTGCCGCTCCTCGGCGAACTTCTGGGCCGTGTCCCAGGCGGTGTCCATGCGCCGCCTCGACGTCAGCGGCGGCGGCCTGTCCCTGATGGACTACTGCACGGCCGGCCCGCAGTACGCCAGCGGCGGCTTCATCGCCGACTCCCGGCTGCCCGCCACCACCAACGGCTCGCAGCAGCAGTGGCTGACCCGCAACAGCGAGGTCGAAAGCTGGTCCAACGCGGTGTGGAACCAGGTCTTCGCGGGCACCGTGGGCGCGCCCGACGACGCCGGCTTTCCCGACCCGCCGTACACCACGCTGGACACCACGCCCCTGAGCAGGGAGAAGCCCTACCTGTTCGTCGACGACCGCGGCCGGTACCAGGTCCGCGTCCCCGCCGCCCGGCGCGACGCCCGGGGCGTCTCCTGGGGCGACGGCGTGACGCCGGGCCGCACCATCGGCATCCGGGACTTCTTCATCGCCAGGCCGTCCGACCCGGTACACGTGATCAACAGCCAGCTCGCCCGCGGCAAGCACCTGCTGCTCACCCCGGGCGTGTACGACATCGCCCGCAGCATCGAGGTCAAGCGGCCCGACACCGTGGTCCTCGGCATCGGCCACGCCACGCTGACGGCCGTGGGCGGCGCCGTTCCGCTCGACGTCGCCGGCGTGCCCGGTGTGGTCGTCGCCGGGGTGACCGTCGACGCCGGCCCCACGGAGTCGCCCGTGCTGCTGCGGGTCGGTCGCAAGCACGGCCGCAACGCCAGCACCCCGCGCAACCCGATCACGCTCTCCGACGTGTACTTCCGCGTCGGCGGGCCGCACGTCGGCCGCACGCACACCGCGCTGGAGGTCAACGCCGACCACGTCCTGATCGACCACACCTGGGTGTGGCGCGCCGACCACGGCGTCGAGGGCTTCACCGAGGGCGTCAACGGCGACACCGATCGCTGGCGGACGAACACCGGCCGCTACGGCGCCGTCGTCAACGGCGACCACGTGACGGCCACCGGCCTGTTCGTCGAGCACTTCCAGCGACACAACACGGTCTGGAACGGCGAGCACGGCACGACGGTGCTCTACCAGAACGAGCTGCCGTACGACCCGCCGACGCAGGCCGACTGGATGAACGGCGAAGTCGAGGGCTGGGCCGGATACAAGGTCGGCGACCGGGTGCGGCACCACACGCTGCACGGCGGCGGGGTGTACGTGTTCAACCAGAACAATCCGTCGATCCGCACCGAGAACGGCTTCGAGGTCCCCGTCACCCCGGGCGTCAGGCTGCACCACGTCATGACCGTCAACCTGAGCGCCGGCACGATCGACCACGTGGTCAACGGCGTGGGCGCGGCGGCCGACATGACGCGGGTCGGCGAACCGGTCTACGTCACGCGGTATCCCGCCCCGTAGCCCCCGCGCGGCACCGGGTCGGACGGGGCGCGCACCCCGCCCCGCCCGACCCGGTCGTCAGCCGGCGCAGTTGTTGTTGCGCGCGGGCTGGGTCAGCTTCTCCTGGGTGCCGAACTTCGCGTAGACCCGCAGGTAGCACGGCAGGTCGACGTCGCCGTAGTAGCTCTGCACCTCGTTGTCGTAGTGCGTGGTGCCGCTCTGCGCGACCTGCCAGCCGCCGGCGTCGCCGGACTGGATCTCCCAGTAGACGTCGCCCGAGCAGCCCTGCAGGCCCTGCGACCAGGCGATGATGTTGGCCCCGTTGTAGATCTCGGACTGCACCAGGGTGCAGCTCGCCGCCTGCGCCGGGGCGCCGCCCGCGAGCAGCCCCACGGTCAGCATCGCTGCGGCTCCGATCGCCGACATCACTTTGCGCATGCTCGATCTCCTCCACGATGGACGGCAGGTGGTCCATCGGAGGGTATCCCGATCCGAAGATTGTCTCCATGGCCACGGTCGATGTCGGCGAAAACTTTTACCGGTTCGCCCGGGGGCGCTCGCGCGGCCGCCCGCCGGCTCCGACCGCACCATGGCACCGGAGACCACGTACGTGACCGGCGGAGGGCCCGCGCGGCGGCGGCGCCGCCTGCGCGCTCAGCCGGACAGCCAGTCGCGGATCTCGTCGCCGTGCTCGTCGAGACCCGGCGGCGGCAGGTCGTAGCGCGGCGGGGTGGCGGTGAGGCCGATGGGGTTGCGGATGCCGGGCACGCCACCGGTGGTGACCACCGGGTCCAGCCCGAGTGCCCGGGCCAGGTCGACACCGCCGGCGACGGTGTTGATCGGGGCGCACGGCACGCCTGCCGCGCGCAGGTCCCGGAACCACTCGTCGCGGGTCCGCTCGACCAGCCGCGCGACCAGGAGGGGCCGCAGGGCCTCCCGGTTGACCGTGCGGTCCTGGTTGCGCCCGAACCGCGGGTCGTCGGGCAGGCCCGGCAGGCCGAGCACCTGGCACAGCTTGCGGAACTGCCCGTCGTTGCCGGCGATGACGACGAGGTCACCGTCGGCGGTGGGCAGCGGTTCGTACGGGAACAGGCTCGGATGGCCGTTGCCCATCCGGAACGGTGTCGCGCCGCCGGCGACGTGGCCGCTGGTCTGGTTGACCAGGCCGGAGAGCGCGGAGGAGAGCAGGTCCACCTGCACGTGCTGGCCGGTGCCGCTGTGGTCGCGGTGGCGCAGGGCGGCGAGGATGCCGACGGTCGCGTGCAGGCCCGCGATCACGTCGAACACGGCGACCCCGGCCTTGTAGGGCGGGCCGTCCGGCTCGCCGGTGAGGCTCATCAGACCGGACGCGGCCTGGACCACGAGGTCGTAGCCGGGCAGGTCGGCGCCGCCACCGGCGCCGAATCCGCTGATCGAGGCGTAGACGATCCGCTCGTTGACGGCCGCGACGGCCTCGTAGTCGAGGCCGAAGCGTCGCAGCCCGCCGGGCCGGAAGTTCTGGATCATGACGTCGGCGCGGCGGGCGAGTTCCCGGGCGACGCCCAGGTCGTCGGGCTCGGCGAGGTCGAGGGCGATGGACCGCTTGTTGCGGTTCACGCCGAGGTAGTAGGTGGAGGTGCCCTCCCGCACGGGCGGCGTCCAGGCCCGGGTGTCGTCCCCGCCGGGCCCTTCCACCTTGATCACCTCGGCGCCGAGGTCGGCCAGGAGCATCGTCGCGTACGGGCCGGCGAGGATGCGCGAGAAGTCGGCGACGAGGACGCCGCCGAGGGGCCCGGACCGTTGCTCCCCCATCGCCGCTCCCCCTCCCGTCGACGCCACGGCCGGCGCGGCGGGCCTCGTGGCACCTGCCGGGTGCCCGGCGCCCGACGCGGCCGGACAGCAGGACCACCATGGCACAGCGGGCGCGACGGACGTCGGTCGCCCTCGTCGGCACCGTCCGCGGTGCGCGACGAGGACGACGGTGCGGGCCGGGGCGGACGGCGGCGGGATCGCCGCCGTCCGCCGAGCGGGTCAGCCCTTGCGCCACTTCTGGTTGGCGGTGCCCGCGCAGTCCCAGAGCTGGAGCTTCGCGCCGTCGGCGCTGTTCCACTCTCGGATGTCGACGCACCTGCCGGCCTGGACGTTGACCAGGTCGCCGGCCGCGGTCAGGGTGAACCGCTGCGCGCCCGTGCCGTTGCACGTGTAGAGCTGGACGACCGCGCCGTTGCCGGTCGCGCCGCCGTCGACGTCCATGCACTTGTTGTTCTGGCTGCGCAGGGTGTCGCCGGTGAACGTCCACTTCTGCGCGTCGGTGCCGTTGCAGTTCCACATCTGCAACTGCGCGCGGTCGACGAAGTTCGCGTTCGGCACGTCGATGCACTTGTTGTTCCAGTTGCTCAGCACGGGTACCGCACCGCCGGGGTTCCCCGGTCCGCTGCCGCCCGCGCCGAAGGGGCTCAGGACGATCCCGGCCGCGCGGGGGTCGCCGTCGTGGACCAGGGACTCGAACGCGCCGACGTCGTCGAAGGCGAAGGCGTACGCCTTGCCGTCGGTCATGTTGGCGTGGATGACGCGGGCGTAGTGGTTGGTCGGGTTGTTGCGGTAGAACTCGGCGGCGTTGGTGCTGGGCTGGGTGTCGACGGTGCCGAGCGTGCCCCGGTTCAGCGCGGCGCAGAGCGTGCGGGAGATCGGACCGACGACCGGGTCGTTGGGTGCGGGCAGGTCGCCGTCGCAGCCCCAGACGCTCGCCGACGAGGGCCGGTTGAAGGAGGCGACCACCTGACCGGCGCTGTTGGTGAAGGTCATGACGTTGCCGGACGTCCGGCCGAAGTAGCGGATGTTCGGCTGGTCGGCGAACGGCACCACGGTCAGCGTCCTGGTCGTGTACGCGTTCCACGCCGACGCGATGTAGGAGTCCAGGTAGGTGGCGCTGAACAGGCCGGCGCCGGCCGCCTTGCCGGGCGCGAGCACCCGCAGCACCGTCCCGTCGGAGCGGGTGTGAACCGTGTTGGCCCAGCCCGGCTGCGACCGGATCCCCTCGATGATCGCGTTGCGGCCGCCCGCGACGACGTCGCCCGTGCGCTTGGTGACACCGGTGGCGCCGGTCACCGTGACCGCGTGCGGCACCGCGAACATGTCGACCTGCGAGCTGTTGAGCCACAGTCCGGCGTCGTTGTAGGTGAACTCACTCCAGTCGAACAGGATGTCGCGGTTGGCGTCGCCGGCCGCCCACGGCGCGGGCTGGACGAGGCCGTCCGGGGTGAGGAAGAACTTGAGCTTCTCACCGAAGGAGAAGTAGACGCGGCCGGAGAAGCCACGCGGGAAACGGATGGTCGCGCTGCCGCCGTTGCCGGGGCCCGGGATCGAGGCGTCCGGCGCGGGCGACGGCGGGAGCTGCCCGCCCGACCACGGGACGAAGGTGCCGGCCTGGTCGACGTAGCCGAGGCGGCCGCTGGAGAGCTGCACGCCGATCACGTACAGGTGCACGGCCTCGCCCCGGCCGGTGCTGTTGGTGACCGTGACGGGAAGCAGCGCCGGGCCGACGGCCTGGGCGGGGGACGCGGCGAGGGTCACCGGGACGGCGGCGACCAGCGCGGACACGGCGGCGAGCAGCCTTCTTCGGAACTTCACGAACTCCTCCTCGGGGACGGTGGAAAGTGAAGAGAGCGCTCTCTCAGCGTCGGTCGGAAGCGGTGCCCCTGTCAATAGACGTACGTAAATGACCGTCGTCGACACCCCCGCGACCCGGCCCTCCGTCGCGCCGCCGTCAGGTCACTTGCCCCTGCCCCCGGGGGCCAAGGCCCGGGTCAGCCCCGGGGAGTTGGCGCGGACGTGTAGCGAGCCCCGCCGGCGACGCGCGCTCCGCGGCGATGTGCGAGCACTCACCGGCCGGCGGTGGCGAGGTCCTCGCCGCTGATCACGCAGCACCCGAACATGTCGCCGAGGACGGCTCGTTGGTGCTCCGTGAGCGGGTTCACGAACACCGCGACACCGGCCGCCGCGGCCCGGCACGCCTGCGCGATCTCGCGCGCCCTGCCCGGGCTGAGCAGTGTTCGCCGCGAGAACGGCAGAGCCATCTTGGCCGCACCGCCACTCGAGACACCCCGCCGCTGGACGTGCCGGCTCACCACCCGCCCGCCGCGGGCCTGCACGGAGGCCGCCAGCACGTCGAGCTTCGTGCTGAACTCCTTGTCCTTCGCCGAGAACAGGCCCACGAGCGCCACGTCGGCGCCCGCCAGCACGAAGACCGGTGACTCAATCGGGTATCGCCGCACCGGGCCATGGTGTCAGGCGCCGCCGGGCACCGCTCATCGGCACGACCGCGTGCTGGGCACGCGTCGAATCGTCGTCGCCCTCCGGCCATTCGACCACGGGCAGGCCGGGCAGCCCGAGCAGTGGCGAGACGGTCTCGTTCGCTTCCCCCATCCACGTCGTCGCCCAGACCAACGGGCAGCCAGGACTCGCAGCCGGCGACCATCGTTCGGATCGAGCCGATCGAGCAGGGGGTTACCGGGACCGTCCAGCGGCGGCGTGACCGCACCCCCCCGGGGACGCCTGCGGTCGACCGGCCGGGCCCTGAACGGGATCAGCGTTCCGTCCACGTCGAGGAAGATCAAGGGACAGCTGGCAGGACCGGGCAGCACGGATCGCACCGTATCGTGGGCAGAGCAGAGCTGGGCGGATGCCCGCCGACTACGTCGACCGTGGCGGGGATGGATGACAGACGACTGGTGGCACCGCTCCGCTGATCAGCTCGCAGTCTGCTCGCGCAGCGCCGTGGTGGAACTGACAGCGGTGCTGCCGGCAACCGGCAGATTCGTTGTCGTCCATCTCGACGCGACGAGGATGAGCGATGCGGACCACGCCTTCCACGAGTTCTCGGACGCGCTGCTCTTTCCTAGCTACTTCGGCTGGAACTGGGCAGCGTTGTCCGAATGCCTCCGCGACCTGAACTGGTTACCTGCGGACGGCTATCTGATCGTTGTCGACAACGCTCCCCGGTTGCTGTCGGACGGTGCCAGGGATCGGGACACCCTGTTCCAGATCCTCTCTCAGGCCGTCCACTACTGGGCCAGCCCGCTCGGCCGGCCCAACGGCAATGGAGTCCCGTTCAAGGTGCTGCTGCTGTGTGACCTCGACGAGGAGGCAGCACTGCTGCGGCAGGAGATCGCTTCGGCGGTCCACAACCTGCGGTAATCGTCGAGGCCCGCAACCGCCGCCGGGCGCGGGGGTACCAGGAATCAGCTGACAGCGAGATTGCGGCATACCCACTGGTTCACCTGGCGACGACCACGCAGTCGGACCACCGCAACCTCCTCGTCGCGCCGGTCGAGCAGTGCGGCGATCCGCCTGCCCGGGCCGCCGTGCGCACGCCACGCCCACCGGATGACATGCTCGGGATCGGTGAACACCGTGCGGAGCGCTGGCTCGACGTTGCCGTTCCACAGCTGTTCGCGCCGAACCCTACGGGCGACCGTACGCACGATGACCTGCCGCATCACCAGGCGGCGCGGATGGTCGAGCCAGAGGACCAGGTCGGCCTTGCTCTGGAGGATGTCCCCGAGTTTGGCGGTGTACTGCCACTCGGTCACCCACCGCGGCTGTGCCACGAACTGTTCGACCTCGTGCCTGAACGTCGGGCGCGGCACCCAGTTCTCTCCGTGATGCAACGCGTCGAGCTCGACCCGGGGAAGCCGCCAGGACTGGGCGATCAGCGTGGCCAGGCTCGTCTTGCCCGCGCCGGACGTGCCTGCGACCAAGACGCGGCGCGGCCTCCAGGGCAGCGGGTCGTTCCAGCGCAGCAGCGGCACCCGCACACAGTAGATCAGCCGCCGCGGGAGCTGGCCCCGTCGGCTGCACCGTACTCGTGGTCCGACCAACCCACCCGTCGGAGCAGGTCCGGGTCCGGTCCCACCGGGTGCCTGACGGCCCGCCGCCTGTCGTCGTGCGCGATGGGCGGCGTCCCCGCACTACTCGTTGACGAGCTGCTCTCGAAGGATGTCGGCGTGCCCACAGTGCTGGGCGAGCTCGCGCAGCACGTGCAGATACACCCACCGCAGCGGAAGTGGGCCCCGCCGGTGCCCGTGCAGGATGTCGTCCAGACCCAGGCGTGACGTCGCTCGGCGTGACGCTTCGCAGGCCTCGCGGTGCGCGTGCTGGACGGTGGCGATCGTGTCGTCGTCGTCGAGGATGAACGACTCCTCCGACGCCGCGGGGATGCCGATCTCCGCGCGCGACCTGCACGTGACGGCCTCGTCGAACCAGACCTTCTCGACGAAGGTCGCGTGCTTCACCAGACCCAGCAGCGTGGTCCGGGAGGCCACCAACGATCGGCGCGCCTGTTCCTCCGTCAGCCCGTCCAGGCAGCCGTTGAGCGCGCCACGGTGCTCGTCGAGGAACGCCTCGAACTGGGCACGGAAGGGCTGTGCCACGACCTCATCGGCAAAGGTGGGCGGGTAGGAAGGCATGGGCGAAGCATCCCAGACGACACTCAGGCACAGCCAGCGGACATCGGCACGAGCGGTCGGCTGGCGTGTCGGCATCGCAGGCGCGGCCCCTGACGCCCGCTCGGCGGGAGATCCGTCTGCGCAACGCAGCGTCGAGCTTCCTGCCGGACCTCGATCACGGTCGGAAACCCATGATCATGAAGACCGATCACGGCGAGTTCTGAGGCTTGGCCTTCTGCGGGTAGATCGTCTCGTGACGGGCCAGCATGGCGACGAACTCGCCGATCTTCCGCTCTCGGGTCTGCGCCCGTTTGACGGCATTGACGCGGTGGATGAGAGCGAAGCGGTTGGTCTTGGTGAGTACGTCGAACATGGCCTGGGCAGCGGGGTCGGCAGCGACGGCGGCGAGCAGGTCGGCCGGCACCTCGGCTTCCGACGGCGGGGCGTAGGCGGCCGCCCACCGCCCGTCCGCCTTCGCGGCTTCCACGGCGGCGCGGCCCGAGGGCAGCATCCGCCCCTGCGCCTCCAGCCGGGCCACGTGCGCGACGTTGCGTTGTGACCAGGAGCTGCGGGGCCTGCGCGGGGTGAACCGGATCCAGGAACTTTGCTCGTCCCGTTTCCGGGCCTGCCCGTCGATCCAGCCGAAACACAGGGCCTCGTCGACCGCCTGCTGCCAGGTCAAGGTCGTGACCGTGCCGCCCTTTCTGGTCAGGGCGAGCCACACGCCGGGTGACGTGGCGTGGTTGGCCGACAACCACGCACGCAGCGCGTCGGCGTCCGCGACGATCAACTCATCCAGTTCGGCACTCGCCATGCCGGCAGGCTATCGCTACGCCGTGACCGCAGCCTCTTCCCGTTGGACCGCCCGGCTCGTCGGGCGACCGGCGCGCCGGTCGTTCGGCGGACCGTCAGGGGCAGGACCTCGACGCTCGGGACGGTCCCGACGTCGGGCCGGCATGCCGGGCTCCTCGGGCACGTGCCGGTCGCGGCGGGCGTCGTCGGACGGTGGCGGCGATCCGTGACGCGCGGCCGGCGGCAGATGCGTGCGAGGGAAAACGCTGCTCGGCGCTGGCTAGATTGGCTCGCATGCGCACCATCGCGAGCGACCACCTCCTGCTGCGCCCCTGGCGCGACGAGGACGCCGACTTCCTTCTGGATCTCGAGTCGCGCTGGGAGGTCGTGCGGTTCCTGGGCGCACAGCCCAGGATCATGAACAACCGCGAGGACGCCCTCGCCTCGATCGCACGCCGACGCGCCATCGACGATCCGATCCACGGGATCTGGGCCATCACCACGGCGGCGGACGGCCGACTGGTGGGAAACCTCCTGCTCAAGCCGATTCCCCTGTCGGCCGGGGAACCGGCCGGCGGGCCGACCGACGTCGAGATCGGCTGGCACCTGCATCCGGACGCCTGGGGGCACGGCTACGCCACCGAGGCGGCGGCGGCGGTCCTGGAAGACGCGTTCGGCCGGGGCCTGACGAGGGTCGTCGCGGTCACGGATCCGGACAACCGTGCCTCCCAGGCCGTCTGCCGGCGGCTCGGGATGACGCACCTCGGCCGGACGACGAGGTACTACGACACGCCGAACGAACTCTTCGAGAAGCTGGCCGGCTGACCGGCAAGGACCGTGCCCGGGTCGAGCATCGGGCGGGATCCGGTCGGGTCGTCAGTGAGTTCGTAGGACCTGCTCGAGGCGCTGTTCGAGCCGGCTGCGGGCGAGGTCGTCGCTGACGTCCAGCCCGGAGTCGCGCCATGGCTGGACGACCTTCGCCGGGTCCGGCAGGTAGCCGACGATGTCCATGACGTTCCAGTACCGGAACTCGTCCTCGTCGTGGCGGCCCCCGGCCCGGCGCCGGTACACGTTCGTGAATCTGACCCCGGCCTCGACGCCGTGCAACATGGCCAGATGGGTGGCGGCGTGCGCGACGTCCAGGCTCGCCGGTCCCCACGACGTCTCGACCCAGTCCACCACGCCGCTGACCCGCCCCTGCGACCACAGCAGGTTCCCCAGGTGGAAGTCCCGGTGCAGGAACGTGCCGGCATAGGCCGGCGCGGGTTGCTCCAGCAGTGCGAACGCCTGACTCCACAGCTGTCGCCGCTGCGCCCACGGCGGCATGATGCGTTTGCCCGGCGTCGCCCACGACTGGTACTCCCGTGGCCTGTCCGGCCCGGGATCGAACTGGTGAATGTCCACGAGCACCTGTGCCAGTGCCGCCAGGACGTCGTCCGCGGCAGAATTCAGGCACAGCCGCCCGGGCAGCCAGGACATGAGGTGTGCCGGTGCCCCGGCGGTGTCTCCGGACAGATCGAGGGCGATACTGCGGGGCACCGGGATCGACGACCGTCGCAGTTGCCGCTGGACAGCCACCTCTCGGGAGAGCAGCCCGGCGGCGTGTCGGCGCCACGGCTCCCTCGTCATCAGCCGGAGTACCGCCTGCTCGCCGTCGTGTCCGGTCAGGCCCAGCATGGTCGACGTCCAGCCACCGGTGAGAGGCCGCACCATGGTCGTCCGACGCCGCCACGTCGACTCGGCCCAGCGGATGCCCACCTCGGTCGCACTTCCCACACGCACCACTCCGTCATCGACGGGCGAACTACTACCCAGTCGACTTCGCGAAGGTGCCACGTTCGCGGCCGCTCAGTCGAGACAGAACTCGTTGCCCTCGACGTCCTGCATCACGAGGCACGACTCGTTGACGCCATCGGCGCGCAGCAGTCGCACGCGTACCGCGCCGAGCGCGACCAGTCGCGCGCATTCGGCCTCGAGTGCGGCCAGGCGCTCCTCGCCCACGAGCCCGGTGCCGGCCCGCACGTCGAGATGCACCCGGTTCTTGACGACCTTGCCTTCGGGAACACGCTGGAAGAACAGTCGCGGCCCCACACCCGAGGGATCGACGCAGGCGAACGCCGAACCCTGCCGCTCAGGCGGCAGCGCGCGATCGAAGTCGTCCCAGGTGGCGAACCCCTCCGGCGGCGGCGGCACGACGTACCCCAACACCTCGCACCAGAAACGGGCGACGCGCTCGGGTTCCGCGCAGTCGAAGGTGACCTGGAACTGCTTGACCGATGCCATCGCTCCACCATAGAGCCGGGGCCTCGCGTCGGCTCCCACCGGCCCGCCCCCGCCAGGTCGTGTCGCGTGCGGCCGGCCCTGGACCACGGGTGCCACCTCGACCCGTGGGATGACGATCGCCTCCGTCGGGCACCGGCACGTGGACCGGGCGAACTCGCCGCCACTGGCGCGAGCGTGGCCGGTCACGCCCGTCGGGACGCGTACCGCGAAGGTGGGGCGGGACGACGACCGTAGGGTGGCGGCGTGACCTTGACTCCTGCCACCGCCCCGTCCGCCCCCGGCGACGCGTTGCTCGCCGAGACCGAGCGGGCGGCGGCCGCCGACCCGCTCGACCCCGCGTACGTCGAAGGGCTGTGCCGTGAGATCGACGGCCGGATCGTGCGCGGCGACGTGATGATCGGCATCCTGCCGGTCCGGGCGTACGAGGTGCTCGTCCGCGGCTACCTGACCGCCGCGCGGGCCGGCCGCAGCGACGCGTGGGTGGTCCTGGGACGCCGGCTGCTCAGCCTGCCGGTCGGGCAGCCGCCGGCATGGCCGTCACCGCACCCGTTCCCCACGAGCGGGAACGACGTGCTGGACGCGGCCCTGCGCTGCTTCGCCGAGGCCGCCGGGCACGGCAACCGCGAGGGCGCGTACCTGTTCGCCGCCGTCGGCCGGGAGGCCGTGGGCCGCGTCGGGCGGTACGCGCTGACGCTGCTCGAGCCGCTGCGCGCCGACGACCCCACCGGGGAGGCACGCTACTGGTCGGGCATCCTGCACTACCTGCTGGGCGAGGGCGAGGCGGCGGTCGCCTACCACCAGCGGGCCGCCGAGGCCGGCAACGCCGACGCGATGTTCGAGTTGCACGTCCTGCACGACACCGGGGACGCGGTGGCGCGCGACGAGGCGGTGGCCAGGCAGTGGCTGCTGCGCGCCGCCGACCTGGAGCACCCCCGTGCCCTCTACAACGTCGCCGCCGGGCACGCCAGCGGGCGCGGTTTCCCCCGCGACGAGGCCGTCGCCGCCGGCTGGTACGAGCGGGCGGCGAACGCCGGGAACGCCCGGGCCGCGGCCACGCTGGGCGTGATGTGCCTGCTCGGCTCCGGGGTGCCCACCGACACCTCCCGCGCCGCCCAGTGGTTCGACCGGGCCGAGGAGCAGGGATTCGACGTCGACGGCTGGCTGGAGCAGCTGGGCATGAGCCGACCCTCCTGACCCGGCGGTGCCCGGCCCCGGCCGGGCACCGTCACACCTGGTCGGCGGCGGGACCGGTCACCTCCGGGTCGAGGCCGTGCGTCCCGCCGTCGCCCCAGGCGGCCCGCGCGAGGGCGGGAAGCACCTGGGCGGCCGGGCCGCGCAGGTTCACCCCCGCCACGGCGTCCAGGGGTGTCTCCTGCGGGTTGACCTGCAGCACCGTGGCGCCGCAGCGGGCTGCCACCCGGGGGATCTCGGCGGCGGGATACACCAGGCCCGAGGTGCCCACGGTCAGCAGAAGCTCGCAGGTGGACGCCGCCTCCACGGCGGCCTCCAACGCGGCGCTCGGCAACGCCTCACCGAACCACACCACCCCGGGCCGGACGAGCCCCCCGCAGCTCGCGCACCCGGGCGGGGCGAGGCGGCGGCCGTCGCTTGGTTCCCGCGGCACCTCGACCGACGTCGGCGCGGGCCGGTCACAGGCCGAGCAGCGGGGCGCGAACAGGCTGCCGTGCAGGTGGATCGGCGCGACGGAGCCGGCCCGCTCGTGCAGGTCGTCGACGTTCTGCGTGACGACGACCGCGCCGGGGACGCGTGCCTCGATCGCGGCCACGGCCACGTGGGCGGCGTTCGGGCGGGCCCGCCCCACGATGGCGCGTCGCCACTCGTACCAGCCCCAGACCAGGGCGGGATCGTCGCGGAAGGCCGCCGGCGTGGCGAGCCGCTGTGCGTCGAAGCTGTGCCACAGGCCCGTGAGGGCGTCGCGGAAGGTCGGCACACCGCTCTCCGCCGAGACGCCCGCGCCGGTGAAGACCACGACCCGCCGCGCCTGCGCCAACAGCGCCGCGGCCTCTGTCACCGAACGCTTCCCCATCTGGCCCGCTCCCTTCGCCACGACACGCGCCAGGGCACATCGTCGCGCGTTCCGTCACCGCCCGGCGGGCGGACGTCCACGCCACGGACGCGACCTGCGGCGATCAGCCGCCGGCGCAGTTGTTGCTCTTGCGCCTGACCGTGTACTCGCGGTCGTCGTGGGTGATGCCCGACGGCACGCCGTCGAAGTACGCCTCGACCTTCTCCCAGCCCCGGCGCTGCTCGTAGTGCAGGTGCGGCGCACCGGAGTTGCCGGTGCTGCCCACCCGGCCGATCTGCTCGCCCTGCGCGACCCGCTGACCGACGCGCACCAGCGGCGGCTCCAGCAGGTGCAGATACTGCGTCTCCCACTTGCCGCCGTGGTCGATCTTCACCCAGTAGCCGCCGCCGCGGCCACGCGGCCCGTCCGGGTCCTCGGGCGTACGGCCGCCCAGCGACCCGTTGATCCCCGCCACCGTGACCTTCCCCGCGTAGGACGCGAGCACGGGGCGCCCCCACGCCCTGCCCTCGGTCGGGAACAGGTCGACGTCGTAGTCGTCGTGGCCGGGGTAGGTGCCCAGCTGCCACGTCTCCCCGCACGCGACGGGAAGCTGGAACAGCGGCCGTGGCCCCGCCGGCCGCACCAGCGGCACGACCACCGTGACGACGAGGACGACGACGGCGAGAAGCAGCGCGACCGCGCCGGAGATCAGCACGATCCGGATGCGGCGGCTGCGGACGCGGCGGTGGGTGCGGGGACTGGTGGGGCGGCCGGTCGTCACCGGCCCGAGCATGGCAGACGCCGCCAAGTCGCCGGCCTCCGGCACCGGCGGTCGGCGGCACCCGGGGGGGCCTTCGGCGGTACGACCGGCGGCGCCCGCCGTCGCGCGGGCGGGCTTCGGCGATCCCGCGTGGCGCCCGCCCGCCGGTTGGGACAGTGGTCGGGTGGCGATGAGCGCGTCGGGGGGCGGGCGGATCCGCGTCGGCATGTCCGGGCGGATCCAGCTCGGCCCCGGCGAGGTGACGCGCCCGGAACTGTTCCTCGACCTGCTCTTCGTCTACGCGTTCTTCAACGTCACCGAGCTGATGTCGGCGAACTTCCACCCCGTCGGGCTGCTGCAGGGGTTCCTGCTCGTCGCGCTGCTGTGGCGGTGCTGGGCGTCGTACGCCTGGCTCGGCAACACGGTGCGCTTCGACCGGGGCGTCATGCCGCTGGCCGTCTTCGCGGCGGCGGCCGGCATCTTCGTGGTCGGTGTGGCCCTGCCGTCGGCGTTCACGGACCGGCCGGGCGGCCTGTGGGGTCCCCTGGTCTTCGCCGTCGCGTTCGTCCTGGTACGCCTGGGTCCGCTGGCCCTCGCCCCCCTGGCCGGGCGGCGAACCGGTGACCGGCCCCTGTTCGCACGGCGCGCCTGGCTGCCCCTGTGTGTCACCTCGCCGCTGCTGCTGGCCACCGCGTGCCTGCCGGCGCTGCTGCCGGACCGGCCGTCGGTGCGCCTCGCACAGGTGGTGCTGTTCACCGTGGCCACCGCGGTCGACTACGCCGGCCTGGTGGCGCTCGGCTCGGCCGACTGGAAGCTCGCCTCCGTCGGCCACTGGGCGGAGCGGCACAGCCTGATCGTGCTCGTCGCCCTGGGCGAGACGATCATCTCGATCGGCACCAGCCGGGGGTTCGTGGGCGACGCGCCGGTCACCTGGTCGGTGATCGGCGGGTCGGTCCTCGGCGTCGTCGTGGTGGTCGTGCTGTGGTGGACCTACTTCGACCTGGCCCGGTTCGCCGCCGAGCGGTCGCTGCGGCGGCTGCCCGCCGGCGTCACGTCACTGGTCGGCCGCGACGCCTACGCGCTGCTGCACCTACCCATGGTCGGTGGCCTCATCCTGCTCGCCCTCGGCCTCAAGCACGCCCTGAGCGCGACGGAGGTGAGCACCGCCGAGCGCTGGGGCACGGGCAGCGCGCTCGCCCTGCACGGCGGGGCGCTGCTCTATCTGACCGGGCTGCTGGCCTTCGAGAAACGCGCCTTCGACCTGGTGGGGCGCAGCGTGACGCTCGGCATCGTGCTGCTGCTCGCCGCCGCGCCGGTGGCCCTGAACGTGTCGGCGCTGGGATCGCTGGCGATCCTCGCCGCGTGCATGGGCGTCGTCGTGCTCGCCGACCGTACCGCCTTCGGCGTCCGGCACCGGCGGCTGCACGACGCCGTCGCCGCCACGGTGCGGCAGGTGACGGTGGTCCGCCCGCACGAGCTCTTCCTCGACCTGATCGTCGTGTACGCGTTCCTGCAGATCACCGTCCTGGTCGCCCGCCAGCCGTCCCCGGCGGGGGTGGCGCAGGGCCTCGGCGTGCTGATCCTGCTGTGGTGGTCGTGGTGCCTGTACGCCTGGTTGGCAAGCGTCGTGTCCGCCGTGACCACGCCGGTACGGGCGGCGGTACTGACGGCGGCCGCACTGACCCTCGTCCTCGGTACCGCCATCCCGCAGGCCTTCAACCGCGTGCCCGGCGGGCTTCCCGGTCCGCTGATCGTGGTGACCTGCTACGTGGCGCTGCGGGTGCTGCACCTCGCCACGCTCCTGTGGGCCGCGAGGGGTGATCCGGCGCTGCGGGCCCAGGCCTACCGGGCAGCCGTGCCCGCCGTGGCGGCGTCGGCGCTCCTGGTGGGCGCCACGCTGAGCTTCCCCCCGATCGGGCGGGCCGTCCCACCCGCCGCCGCGGTCTGCTGGACGGCCGGGTTGGCGGTGGACCTGGTCGGCGGCTACCTCACCCGCGCCCGCAACTGGCGGGTCCACTCGCTCGGGTACTGGACGCAGCGGTACAACCTCATCGTGCTCATCGCCGTCGGGGAGGGGTTCATCTCCACCGGCGTCGCGCTGGCCGACACGTCGATCTCGCTGGCTGCGGTGTTCACCGTCGCGCTGATCGTCACCCTGCTCGCCGCCCTGTGGTGGACGTACGTCGGCACCGACCGCGTCCTCGACCGGCGCCTGGCCGAGCTGTCGGACGATCCGCGCGCGGCGGCTCTGGCCCGCGACGCCTACACCTACCTGCACCTGCTCGTCGTCGCCGGGCTGATCCTGCTCGCCCTCGGCCTGACGACGACGCTGGCGCAGGCGGCGCAGCGGCCGGGCGTGCCGTTGGCGTCGCTGGGCCACGCCGCCCTCCACGGCGGCGTGGTCGTCTTCCTCGTCGGCGACCAGCTGATCTGGAGACGCGCGGCGGGCCGGTTCTGCCGGCGACGGCTACTCGCACTGTTGGTGGTGGCGCTCGCCACGCCGATGACGGCCGCGTTGCCCAGCCTCGCGACGCTGGTGCTGCTGGCGGCGACCGGTGTCGCGGTCGCCACGACCACCCCGCTGCATGCCGTCGCGCCCCGCGACGGCCGGTGAACACCACCTCGCCACGTGGTCGCCGGCCGGCCCCCTGGACGCCGGGTGAAAAACGGGTCTGCGCCGCGAGGCCATCACCGACACAATGAGCGGCGTGCGGAGATCGACACGACGGCTGCTCGGCGAACTGGACGCGCTGGCCCACCGGGAGCGGACGGCGACACTGGCACGCCGGGTCCGCGAGCTGGCCGCCACGGGCGAGCTGCCGGAGGTCCTGGCGGACCTGCGCGGCGGGGCGTCGTCGTACCACCGGTTCCTGGCCCTCACCGCCGCCGACGTCGTCGGCGACCACGCGGCGGTGCGGGCGGCGCTGGGCGATCCGCACGCCACGATCCGGGCGGTCGCCGTGAAGGCGGGCCTGCGCGCGGGCTGGCTCGCCGGCGACGACCTGCGCGCACTCGTGCGCGACGCGCCGGCCGACCTGCGGCACCTGGTCTACCGGTCGCTGCGGCACCTGCGCCGGCCGGCGGCCGCCGACGACCTGGTCGACGGCGTGCTGGGGCGCTTCGGCGCCGTCGAGGCGGTCGCCCTGCTGCCCGCCTGCGGGGCGCAGACCGTCCGCCGGCTGCTGCCCGTCGTCGAACACGCGTTGCCGCGCTCAACCTGCCTGGCCCGTCGCCACGGCGACGTGACGCTCGACCACGCGGAGTCGACGCTGCCCCACCTGCGCCCCGCCGAACGGGACCGCTGGTGGACGACGCACGGCAAGAGGGTCCTGGTCGCCGGCCGGTGCCGCCCGCAGCGTGCGCTGACGCTGCTGGAACGGTACGCGCCCGCCGAGTACCTCCCCGGCGACCTCGCGGCCTACGGGCCGCTCGCCGCGTACGCGCCGCAGCGGGTGCTGGCCCTGCTGACCTCGGCCGCCCGCGCGGAGTGGGTGGCCTACGAATGGCTGCCCCGGGCGCTGCTGCGTCGGCTCGTCCGGCTGCCGCAGCCGGACCTGGTCGCACTGGGCCGACGGGTACGCGGCCGCAACAACTCACTGGACCGGCTGTTGGGGGCGCTGCCGCCGGCGCGTCGGGGCGACCTGTACGACGCCGTGTTCGCCGACGTCGACCCGGCCACCCGGATCCCCGACGCGCCGCTGATGGAGGTGCTGCCGCACGCCTGGCGGGAGCGGGAGGCCCGCCGGGTGCTCACCCTCGACGAGGTCCGCCACGACGAGGCGCAGGTGCGCTCGTGGAGCGCCCTGCTGCCCTGGCCTGCGGCGTCGGCGGCGCTCACCCCCGCCCTGCGCTCCGCCGACGCGCACGAGCGGGCCGTGGCGCACCAACTGCTCCTGGCCGCCGCGCGGCGCAGCCGCAACCCCGCGGCGGCCGCCGAGGCCCTCACCGGGCTGGACCGGCTGCGCAACGAGCAGGACCCGGTGCGGGCCGTGGCGCTGGCGGAGCTGGCGGAGCTGGTCCCGTTGCTGCGCGCGGACGCCGTCGAGGTGCTGACCCGGATCACCGTCGACGCCACGACCACCCGCGACGCGTCGACGCGCACCCTCGCCGCGCTCGGCACCCTCGCCGCCCGGGTGCTCGGTCGGCACGTCGACGAGCCGGCCCTGCTGCGGTGGGCGCTGGACACCCTCGACCGGCTCTTCGGCGGGCACCGGCTGCCGCCGCTGGCACGGTTCGACGAGACGCTGCGCCGCGGTCAGGAGGAGCTGGTCTTCGCCCGGCTGCGCGGATGGATCGAGGCCGGCATGGCCCGGGGCCGGTTCACCGCCCTGTTCGCGGTGACCGGTGCCCTCGGGCGGCGGGCCTGGCGGCTGCCCGAGCTGCAGGAGCTGCTGCGCCG
This sequence comes from Micromonospora sp. CPCC 205546, assembly GCF_036902715.1. NCBI lineage: Bacteria > Bacillati > Actinomycetota > Actinomycetes > Micromonosporales > Micromonosporaceae > Micromonospora > Micromonospora sp. CPCC 205546. The sequence continues at coordinate 15,213 of NZ_JBAKHL010000007.1, read as the reverse complement.
GGCGACGACCCGGGGCACCGTCGCCCCCGTGGTGCGGGAGGCGGTCGAACTGTGGCTGGCCGACCCGAGGACCCGGGCGCAGCGGGTGGCGTGCGTGCTGCACTCCGACTCCTCGACGATCACCTTCCCCACGGTGTGGCGGACCGTCAGCGCCCGACGTACCGACCTGCTCGACCGGGTGCTGCACCGCCCGCCGAAGGGGGCGTTCCTCACCGCCGGCACGCGCTGGGTCCCGGGCCGGCCGGTGCACGCCGAGCGGTGGCTACCCCACCAGCAGGAGGCGTTCGTACGGCTGCAGGCACGCCTGGCCGCCGACGCCGGCACCCCGCTGCACCAGCGGGCCGACGCCGTACGGGCCGCCGCGCGGGTGCCGGATGCCGGGCGTGAGCTGGTGCTGCGCCACGTCGACTCGGCGAACGTGACCCTGGCCGAGGCGGCCCTGGAGGCGCTGCCGTGGACCGACCGGCCCGACGAGGCGCTGCCGCTGCTGCTCTCGCACGCCGACGACGAGCGGGCCAGGGTGGCCCTGTACGCGGCCGGCCGTGCCGCCCGCTTCACCCGCCCGGCCGACCTGGTGGCCCCGCTGGCCGGCGTCGCCCTGGGGCGGGGCAAGGTGACCAGCCGCAAGCAGGCGGTCCGGCTGCTCGGCCGCTTCGGCCCGCCGGAGGCGACGGCGGTGCTGGTGTCCGCGTGGCAGCAGCCCGACCAGCACCGCGACGTGCGGGCCGCGATCGTCGCCGCCGCCCGGCAGCGACTGCACGCGCCGGAGAGCTGGCCGATCCTCGAACAGGCCGTCGCCGGCGGCCGGGAGGCGTCGCTGGCCGTGCTGGCGACCCCGCCCGACGGAATCGCCGCACCGGATCGTCCCCGCTACGCCGCCCTCGTCGCCCGGGCCTGCGCGAGCCCCGACCGGGAGGCCAGCCGGCTCGCCTGGCCCCGCCTCGTGCACTGGCTGCCCTGGGCGCCCGATCTCACCGACCTCGTCACGGCGGCGCTCACCGACCTGCGCGGACGCTACGACTGGGAGTGGGTGCGCCCGATCCTGACCGCGGTGCTCAGTCACCCGGACCGCCCCGAACGGGAGGTGCCCGTCACCGCGCTGCGCGCCCTCGTGCGGGCCGACGGCGCCGACGCGGAGCCCGGTGGCCCCGCCGGGGACCGCCCCGCCCGACGGCGGATCGCCAGCGTCGTGGCCACGCTGTCCTGGGCGCGCGGACCACTGACCGACCCCGCGCCGGTCCACCAGGCGGCGCAGGAGTTGGGCCGGCACCGTGCGTACGTGGCCCAGGCGGGCATCCTGCTGACCAGTGCCCTGCCGACCAGGGACACCACGTCGGAGCAGCTCACCGCCGAGATTCTCAGGATCGCGGAGCTGGTCGCGGATCGGCCGGCGCTCGCCGTCCGGCTCGCCCACCTCCTCGGCCAACGCATCGCCTCCCCGACGACCCTCGACACCGAGGCGGTCCTCGGCGCCGCCCGGACGCTCGCGTCCCGGGGCGAGGCCACCACGGGGCTGTTCGCGGTGGCGCTGGCCGGCGGCGGGAGGGCGTACGGCTGGTCCGCGCCCTGGCGGGACCTGCTGCACCTGCTGCGCGAACACCCGGTCGCCGACGTCCGCGACGCCGCCTTCGACGTCTCGATGCAGGCGACGTGACCTCCGGCGTGCCGACCGCCGCCCCAGGCGCTCTCCGGCCACCCTGCTCCGGCGACGGTGCCCCGGGCGCGCTCAGTCGCCGGCGGCGGGGATGTCCTGCGGCAGCAGGGTCCGCAGTTGCTCCGCGGTCGGCGCCGCTACGTCCGCGAGCCGGCCGGCCTGCCGTTCGATCATGGCGTTGAACAGCTTCCGGGCGCCCCGGCCGTTGCCGAACACCGGGTCGCGGGCGGCCTCGACGAGCCGGTCCAGCAGGGCATCGGCGGTCGGCGCGGTCAGGTCGTAGCCGTGTCGCCCGGCCAGCGCGGAGATGATGGCGAGCAGTTCGTCGGGGGCGTAGTCGACGAACTCGATGGTCTTGGTGAACCGTGAGGCGAGGCCGGGGTTCGTGGCCAGGAACCGCACCATCTCCTCGGAGTAGCCGGCGACGATGACGACCGTCTCGTCGCGGTGGTCCTCCATGAGCTTCACCAGCGTGTCGATCGCCTCCAGCCCGAAGTCCGAGTTCGTGCCGAACGTGCGGGCCAGCGCGTACGCCTCGTCGACGAAGAGCACACCGCCGAGGGCCCGCTCGAAGGCCGCGGCGGTCTTCAGCGAGGTGCTGCCCAGGTACTCGCCCACCAGGTCGACGCGCGCCACCTCGACGACCTGCCCCTTGGCGAGGACACCGAGTTGCGCGAGCAGCCGCCCGTAGATCCGCGCGACGGTCGTCTTTCCCGTGCCCGGTGACCCGGCGAAGACGAGGTGCCGGCTCACCGGCGGAACCGGCAGGTTGGCCCTGCGGCGCTGCTCGCCGACGCGGATGAGCTGGACGAGCGTGCGCACGTCGCGCTTCACCGCGGCCAGACCGATCATGCCGTCCAGCTCCGCCAGCACGGCGTCGACGTCGACGTTGCGCGGGGCCGCACCGGCGGCCGGGCCCGCCTCGGCGCCGGAACGCGCCCGCTCCCCGGGAGCCGCACCGACCGCGGGCTCCGGCCGCTGCGCGGCGATCACCGAGACCTGCGCACGGTCACCACCGCGTACGGCCGCACCGGCGACGTCGACGAACTCGCACCCCTCGACCAGCACCGGGGCGTCGGTCTCCACCTGCACCCCGTCGCCGCCGCAGTCGCGCAGCGTGCTGTTGCGCAGGACCAGCCGGGACTGCTCCCGCAGCAGCACCCCGGAGCCGGTGGTCCCGGTGACCGTGCCGCCCGTGAGGTGCAGGGCGGCCCGGCCCGCCCCCGTCACGCCGACGGTGCCGCCGGAGAACACCGCGCCGGTGAGGGTGACGGAGATCGTGTCGGCCCCGACCAGCCCCACCGGCGCGTCCTGCACGTGCACGTCCGAGGCGGTGAGCCGGCCCGGCCCGCCGGCGGCGATCCCGCACCTCGTCGCGCCCCGGATGGTCGCGCCCTCGATCCGTACGTCCGCCTCGACGGTGCCGTCGAGCACGACCCCCGCCTCGCCGCCGCCGGTCGTCAGGTCCGCCAGGACCGGGTCGCCGCCCTGCACGATCACCCCGTAGCGGCCCGCGTCCTCGATCCGCACGCCGGTGTACCGGCCGGCGGCGGCCCGGACGAGCAGCGCGTCCTCCCGCGCCCCGCGCAGGACGCCGCCGCGCACCAGCGGGGCCGCCCCGTCGACCACGGCGATCGCGGGCAACCGGCTCGCCGTCACGTCGCAGTCGGAGAACGTCCCACGGGCACCGCTGACCCAGATGCCGTTGCGGCCGACGCCCTCGACGCGGCAGCGACGCACGTCGGGCTCGGCACCGCCGGAGACCTCGATGCCGCAACCCTCCAGGTCCGTCAGCTCGCACTCCTCGACCAGCCCACCGGCGGACCCGCCGAACACCAGGCCGCTGCCGCGGCCGCCGGTGACCCGGCACCGGCGCACCGTCGGCCGCGACCGTCCGCCCGCGGTGACGGCCCCGACGCGTACACCGGTGAAGTGGCAGTCCTCGACGGTGCCGCCACCGCCCTCGAAGGCGTCGAAGCCCCGGTCGGTGTCGCGGACGTGGCAGTGCCGCACGGTGGGCCGGCTGTCGCGCTTGGACAGCACGGCGTACTCGTCGAGGTCCCACAGCCGGCAGTTCTCGACCGTCCCGCCGGCATCGACGAACGCCACGCCCCGGCGCATCCCGCTGACGTCGCACATCCGCAGGTGGGCGGTGCCCCGCTCACAGAGCACCGCGTTGACGGCCTGCCCGGTGACGACGCAGGACTCGACCGTCAGGGCGGCGCGGAGTGCCGACACCGTCGCCGGCGAGTCCGCGCTCCACGTGCGCAGCGTCAGCCCCTGAAGGACGACCTGAGCGTCCTCGCAGTACACGGCGGGTGCGGCGGCGCCGTTCTCCACCACCACGGGTGGCCCGCCCGGTACGGCCGCGCGGATCGTGACCGCCTTCGCCCGTACGACGACCTGCTCGTCGTAGCGGCCCGGCTCCACCACGATCACCGCGCCGTGCGGAGCCGCCGCCACCGCGGCCCCGATCCCCCGGTAGGCGTTCGCTCTGCTCAGCGAGACCAGCAGCGTCGGTGCACCCACTTGACCCCGTCCCCCCGCCCACCCGCGCCACGGACGCGGCGAGGCACCAGGAGCATAGATCGACCCGGCCGCCCGCCCGCGACCACAGGGCCCGCTCCGGAGGAGACGGCCGCGCGGCCCGCCCGGCCCCGTCCTGAGAAGTCGTCGTCGAAGCCGGCGGCCGGGTGACACCCCCGGTCGCGAGCCGCCGCGGGCGTGGGTGCCCGCCCTCGATGGCTCGACCCACGGACGGCGGGCGGATCGGGATCGCGATCCCGATCCGCCCGCGGCGTCCCGGCTAGACCCGGGTGACCCGGACGGCGTCGGCCACCACGTAGCCGGCGGCGCTGGTCCAGCGGCTCACCGCGACCAGGTTGCGGTCGCCGGCCGCCAACGGGAAGGTGCCCAGCGAACGCCAGACCCCGCCGCTGGCGCGCTGGTCCACGCTGACCGTGCGGTTGCCTGCGGCGGTGACGACGACGTGCGGGGCCGAGGCGCTGTAGCCGGGGTCCGCCGGGTGCCGCACCTCGACCCGGTAGTCGCCGGCCGCCGGGACGTTCACCTTGAACCAGGCGGCGTCGCTGGCCGGGGTGGGGGTGGCGAAGCGGTAGTCGGCCCCGTAGCGCTGGGCGGAGTACGAGGAGGTGCCCCAGGCGGTGCTCGCCGTGAACCGCCCCGCCGTGGCGTTGTCCACGATGGTGCTGAACGTGGGCGGGTTGGGCGCGCTCAGACCGAGGTAGGTCGCGATGCCCTCCGCGTGCCCACGGGCGACGGCGGTGATGAAGTCCGCCCGCTTGAGCAGGTTCGAGTCGGCGACGCTGTCGATGAAGAGGTTCTCGGTGAGCACCGCGGGCATGGCCGCCTCGCGCAGCATGTGGAAGTTCGCCGTCTTCAGTCCCCGGTCGGTGACCCCGCCGATCGTCCGCATGGCGCCGATCACCCTCGGGTGCAGCGCGTTGTGCAGATTGACGGTGGCCGCGCTCGCCGACGGGTACCGGTAGCTCTCGAAGCCGGTGCCGCCGCCGGAGTTGATGTGCACGCTCACGAGCAGGTTGGCGCCCCACGCGTTGGCGTCGTCGGTGCGGTACGCAAGGCTGCGGGTGATGTCGCTCGTGCGGGACATGCGCACGTCGACGCCCCAGTTGGCCAGCAGGATGCTACGTAGTTGCAGGGAGATGTCGAGCGTCAGGGCCTTCTCCTGCAGCCCGTTGCCGACCGCCCCGGGGTCGGTGCCGCCGTGGCCCGGGTCGATGTAGACCTTCGGCAACGCGGCCCACGCGGGACCGGCGACGATCGGGACGGCCGCGGCGCCGGCGACGGCCGCCAGGAGGGTACGCCGCCGCAGCGTCGGGTTGTCGAACATGTGCACCTCGTCATCAGCAGAGATCGACAGTGCCCGCAATATAGTGGAACTTCGATCCTCGATGAAAGATGTCTACGGCCTTTGATCTGAATACCGAAGGTTTTCTCCTTCCCGTCACCGCCTCAGGCCAGCACCCCCTCCCGGAACGGGACGACGCCGTCACCTGGCGTTGAACTGCCGCCGCCTCATCGGCATGGCCGGCAGAGGACGTCGCTTCGGCCTCCGAGCTCCCGCAGCCCCACCATGAACCCTCGGGCACGTGTCGGGCGTGCCCACGCCGCGCGGCGGGGAAGGCCCTAGAGTGGCCGGCGTGCGGATCAAAGCCGTTGCCGTGGCCGTCACGCTGGCGTTCCTCCTGACCCACGCGGTCGGCTGTGCGCCTTCGGCCCCGCCACCGCGGCCCACGAACGCTGACCTGACAGGAACCTGGTGCGGATCCTCCGGCGACCGGATCGAGCTGCGCCAGGACGGGTCGTCACGGTTGAACTTGATTTCCGACGTCTACCTCTCGCACCTCCTTGAGGACCTACGGGACACGTGGAGCGACCAGTACATCTGGCGCACCTACTTCGACGGCCGCCGACCCGCTTCCGCCCAGGGCACGTGGCTGCTCAGTGAGTACGAGAACGACGACGACGAGGACGAGGACGACGAACGATGGGTGCGACTCGACTTCGGGGAACGCGAGGCCGCACCGACGCGCGACCATGAATCCCCGCAGCGCTACAGATTCCACGACGCGTTGCTGGTCAGCCACGACGGCAACAGCTTCGAGCTGTTGGCCTTTGACGGAATGCCGGACGAGGAATGGTCGAGTCGGTTCACCCCCTGCGTCGACTGAGCGGGGGAATCTGGCGTCGCGGTCCTTCGCCGGCGGCCCGCGCACCCTGGGGCGCCCGGAGACGGCATGATCATGGAAGCCGGGGCCGTCCCGAGCGCTCCGCCGCAGGTCAGGAGCCTGCGGTAATCACTTGGCGTTGAAGTAGCTCGCCTCCGGGTGGTGCACCACGATCGCGTCGGTCGCCTGCTCCGGCATCAGCTGGAACTCCTCCGACAACTGCACGCCGATCCGCTCCGCGCCCAGCAGCTCCACGATCTTCGCCCGGTCCTCCAGGTCCGGACAGGCCGGGTAGCCGAACGCGTACCGGCAGCCCCGGTAGTCGGTGCGCAGCAGACCCGCCAGGTCCGCCGGATCGTCGTCGGCCACCGTACGGCCGCCCGGCAGGGTCAGCTCGGCGCGGATCCGCCGGTGCCAGTACTCCGCCAGGGCCTCGGTGAGCTGCACCGACAGCCCGTGCACCTCCAGGTAGTCGCGGTACTCGTTGCGGGCGAACATCTTCGCCGTGTACTCGCTGATCGGCTGCCCCACCGTGACCAGCTGCAGCGCCACCACGTCCAGCTCGTCGCCGCGCGGGCGGAAGAAGTCGGCCAGGCAGAGCCGCCGCTCCTGCCGCTGCCGCGGGAAGGAGAACCGCGCCCGCTCCGAGTGCCCGTTCTCGTCCAGCACCACCAGGTCGTTGCCCTCGGCGTACGCGGGGAAGTAGCCGTACACCACGGCAGCCTCGAGCACCTGGTCGGCGATCAGCCGGTCCAGCCAGTAGCGCAGCCGGGGCCGGCCCTCGGTCTCCACCAGCTCCTCGTAGGACGGGCCCTGCCCGCTGCGGGCGCCCCGCAGGCCCCACTGCCCGAGGAACGTGGCCCGCTCGTCGAGCAGCGACGCGTAGTCGGCCAGCGGCACGCCCTTGACCACCCGGGTGCCCAGGAACGGCGGGGCGGGCACCTCCACGTCCGTCGCCACGTCGGAGCGGACCGACGCGTCGTCCAGCTCCGGCAACGACTCGCTGACGATCGCCCGCTGCCGCTCGCGGCGTGCCCGGCGGGCCGCCAGCGCCGCCTCCCGCTCCGCGTCGATCACCGGCGCCCCGCCGCGCTTCGCCGTCATCACCCGGTCCATCAGCGACAGCCCCTCGAAGGCGTCGCGGGCGTAGTGCACCTGGCCGGGGAACATCGACCGCAGGTCGTCCTCGACGTACGCCCGGGTCAGCGCCGCCCCGCCCAGCAGGACCGGCCAACGCTCCGCGACCCCGCGCGACGCCATCTCCGCGAGGTTCTCCTTCATGATCACCGTGCTCTTGACCAGCAGGCCCGACATGCCGATCGCGTCGGCCCGGTGCTGCTCGGCGGCCTCCAGGATCGCGTTGATCGGCTGCTTGATGCCGATGTTCACGACCTCGTAGCCGTTGTTGGACAGGATGATGTCGACCAGGTTCTTGCCGATGTCGTGCACGTCCCCGCGCACCGTGGCCAGCACGATGCGGCCCTTGCCGCCGTCCTCGGCGGTCTCCATGTGCGGCTCCAGGTACGCCACCGCGGTCTTCATCACCTCGGCGGACTGGAGCACGAACGGCAGCTGCATCTGACCCGAGCCGAACAGCTCACCGACGACCTTCATCCCGTCGAGCAGGATGTCGTTGATGATGGACAGCGGGCTGCGCCCCCGCGCCATCGCCGTGTCCAGGTCGGCCTCCAGGCCGTTGCGCTCGCCGTCGATGATGCGCCGCTTCAGCCGCTCCTCCAGCGGCAGCGCGGCCAACTCCTCCGCCCGCCCGGCCCGCGCCGAGGCGGCGTCCACGCCCTCGAAGATCTCGATGAACCTCTGCACCGGGTCGTAGCCCTCGCGCCGCCGGTCGTAGATGAGATCCAGCGCCACCTCCCGCTGCGCGTCGGGGATCTTGTTGAACGGCAGGATCTTGCTGGCGTGCACGATGGCGCTGGTCAGCCCGGCCTCGCGGCACTCGTGCAGGAAGACCGAGTTGAGCACCTGCCGGGCGGCCGGGTTGAGCCCGAAGGAGACGTTGGAGATGCCGAGGGTGAAGTTGACGCCCGGGTAACGGCGGCTGATCTCCCGGATCGCCTCGATCGTCTCGATGCCGTCGCGCCGGGTCTCCTCCTGGCCGGTGGCGATCGGGAACGTCAGCGCGTCGATCAGGATGTCCGCGCGGTCCATCCCCCACCGCCCGGTGAGGTCGTCGATCAGCCGACCAGCGACCCGCACCTTCCAGTCGGCGGTGCGCGCCTGCCCCTCCTCGTCGATGAGCAGCGCCACCACCGCGGCACCGTGCTCCCTGACGATGGGCATCACCCGGGCGTACCGGGACCCCGGACCGTCGCCGTCCTCGAAGTTGACCGAGTTGACGACGCACCGGCCGCCGAGCATCTCCAGGCCCGCCTCGACCACCGCCGGCTCGGTCGAGTCCAGCATTATCGGCAGGGTGGAGGCGGTGGCGAAGCGGCCGGCGAGTTCGCGCATGTCCCGGGTGCCGTCGCGGCCGACGTAGTCGACGCACAGGTCCAGCAGGTGCGAACCGTCGCGGGCCTGACTGCGGGCGATCTCCACGCAGGCCCGCCAGTCGCCGGCCAGCATGGCCTCCCGGAACGCCTTGGACCCGTTGGCGTTGGTCCGCTCCCCCACCATCAGCAGGGAGGCGTCCTGGGCGAACGGCACGGGGTGGTAGACCGACGAGACGCCGGCCTCGTGCCGCGGCTCGCGGGGCGCGGGGCGCGTGCCGTGCAGCCGCTCGGCCAGGACCCGGATGTGCTCGGGGGTGGTGCCGCAGCAGCCGCCGACCAGCGAGACGCCGTACTCGCTGACGAACCGCTGCATGGCGTCGGCCAGCTCCACCGGGGTCAGCGGGAAGTACGCGCCGTCGGCGGTCAGCACCGGCAGGCCCGCGTTCGGCATCACCGACAGGGGGATGCGGGAGTGTCGGGAGAGGTAGCGCAGGTGCTCGCCCATCTCGGCCGGCCCGGTCGAGCAGTTCAGGCCGATCAGGTCGACGCCCAACGGCTCGATGGCCGCCAGCGCCGCCCCGATCTCGCTGCCCACCAGCATGGTGCCGGTGGTCTCCACGGCGACGTGGCAGATGATCGGGACCGGCCGGCCGAGCCGGGCCATGGCCCGCTTCGAACCGACCACCGCCGCCTTGACCTGGAGCAGGTCCTGGCAGGTCTCCACGATCAGCGCGTCCGAACCGCCCTCGATCAGGCCCTCGGCGTTCTCCTGGTACGCGTCGCGCAGCGTCGCGTAGTCGGCGTGCCCGAGGGTGGGCAGCTTCGTGCCCGGCCCGATCGAGCCCAGCACGAAGCGGGGCCGCTGCGGGGTGGCGTACGCGTCGGCGGCCTCCCGGGCGAGGCGGGCCCCGGCCTCGGAGAGCTCGCGGATGCGGTGCTGGATGCCGTACTCGCCGAGGTTGGCGAGGTTGGCCCCGAAGGTGTTGGTCTCGACGCAGTCCGCGCCGGCCGCCAGGTACGCCTCGTGCACCCCGCGCACGACGTCGGGTCGGGTCACGTTGAGGACCTCGTTGCAGCCCTCATGGCCCTCGAAGTCGTCGAGGGTGAGGTCGGCCGCCTGCAACATCGTGCCCATGGCGCCGTCGGCGACGAGGATCCGGTCTGCCAGTACGTCGAGCAATGAGGTCCGCACGACATCAGGTTAGTGCCGCCTGCGATCCCGCCGATCCCCCGCACGTGCCTTCCCACATTGTGTCAGCGGAATCACCCCGTCCGGTTCGTCGTGGTATGCCCGTCCGTCCCGGGGCTCGACCGGCGCGGCCGACGGGCCGCATCCCGCCCCGACACGTAGGCTGACGGACGTGAAGGACTACAGCGACACCACCACGCCCGGCGGGCGGACGACCGGGTCCGGTCCCGGCGCCGCCCCCGACGAGCAGGGTGAGGTGACGGCGTGACCGAGTTCGACGGACTGCCGGTGCTGCGGTCCCCCGTGGCGATCGCCGCGTTCGAGGGCTGGAACGACGCCGCCGACGCGTCCACCGCCGCGGTCGAGCACCTGGAGCAGGTGTGGCAGGCCCGGCAGGTCACGGAACTGGACCCGGAGGACTTCTACGACTTCCAGGTCAGCCGCCCCACCATCACCATGGCCGAGGGCGAGACCCGCCGGGTGGAGTGGCCGACGACACGCTTCATGGTGGCCAGCCCGGAGGGCACCGAACGGGACGTCGTGCTGATCCGGGGCATCGAGCCGAGCATGCGCTGGCGCACCTTCTGCGAGCAGGTGCTGGAGATCTGCCACAGCCTGGAGGTCGAGCGGGTGGTCGTGCTCGGCGCGCTGCTGGCCGACGTGCCCTACACCAGGCCGCTGCCGATCAGCGGCAGCGCCTCCGACGCGGAGGCCGCCCAGCGCTACCAGCTCACCCCCACCCGCTACGACGGGCCGACGGGGATCGTCGGTGTGCTGCACGACGCCTGCAACAAGGCCGAGGTCGACGCCGTCTCGTTCTGGGTGCACGTGCCGCACTACGCCAACAACCCGCCCTGCCCGAAGGCCACCCTCGCCCTGCTGCACCGCGTCGAGGAGGTGCTCGACCTGCCGGTCCCCATGGCCGACCTGGCCGAGGAGGCCGCCGAGTGGGAGCAGCGGGTGCGCAGCGCCGCCGAGCAGGACGCCGAGCTCGGCGAGTACGTGCGCGAACTGGAGGAACGCGTCGGCGACGCGGGCATCACCCCGCTGACCGGCGACGAGATCGCCCAGGAGTTCGAGAAGTACCTGCGTCGCCGGGGCGGCTCCGCCGGCCCCACCGCCGGCTCCTGGTAACGCCCTCCCCGCTTCACCGGGCCCCGGACGCGTGTCGTCCGGGGCCCGTGTGCTTCCCGCGTCGAGGCCGCGTCCCGTCGCCGGAGCCGAAGAGTTCCTCGGCCTCGCGTGTCCGGGGTGGCGCCGTCACACCCTCTAAGGCATCCTAGGAACCTAGCTGTGATCGAGGAGGCGGGCATGCAGATCAATCCGGGGGCTGCGGAGTTCCCGCACCGACAGATCGCCGCGCAGCTCAAGAACCAGATCCGGCGCGGCGACTGGGGCCCGGGCGAGCGGCTGCCGTCCATCCCGGCCATCGCCGAGATGTTCGGCGTGGCGAAGCAGACCGTGCAGCGCGCCGTGGACCAGCTGCGGGTCGAGGGCATCCTGATCACCAAGCCCGGCTCCGGGACGTACGTGCGAGGCACCCGGCGGCGGCTCAACCGGCTCTCCCGGGGCCGCTACGGCGGCTTCCGCGGCTACCACACCGACCTGGCGGCGCGGTACCGGCAGCAGCTCGTCTCGGTCGGGCGGTCCCCCGCCCCGCCGGAGGTGGCCGACGCCTTCGGGGTCGCCGACGGCACCGACCTGCTCTGCCGCCGGCACCTCGTGCGCACCGAGGACTCGCCCGTCGAGGTGGGCGCCTCGTGGTTCCTGCCCGCCGACACCGCCGGCACCTCGCTGGAGCGCGCCGAGGCGTTCGGCCGGCCGCTCTACCAGGAGGCCGAGGAGGCCACCGGCCGGCGCTACGTCTCGGCCACCGACACGATCAGCGCCCGCCAGCCGAGCCGGGAGGAGGCCGAGATCCTCCAGATCCGCCCCGACACCCCGGTACTGCACCTGCTGCACGTCGCCTACGACGGCCACCGCAAGCCGATCGAGGTCGCCCAGGCCACCTGGCCCGGCCCGGTCACCACGCTGACCGAGGAGTACAAGATCCCCGCCCCACCCCCCGACCCGACCCCGGACCCGGACCTCGTCCTCGGCTAACCCCCTCCCCGCCCCCATCCCGTCGATCATGCACTTCTGGTGGGCGGTCACCGCCGGTTCGCACCTTTTGCGGGCACCACAACTGCATGATCGACGCGCGCGCAGGGGGTGGGCGGCGCGGGAGCGCGTGGGGTGGGGGGTGGGTGGGGTGGGTCAGAGGCGGATGCCGAGCAGGGCGTCCAGGGTGGTGGCGTAGAGGGCGGGGGCCGTCGGGTCGGCGGCGTTGCCGGCGAGGGTCGCCTCGGCCCAGGCGTCGGCCAGCGCCAGGGCACCCGGCGAGTCCAGGTCGTCGGCGAGGCGGGCGCGTACGCCGGCCAGGAACTCCTCGCCCGACGCACCGGCGGGCGCGGCGGCGGCCCGCCGCCAGCGGGCCAGCCGCTCAAGCGAGGTCGCGAGCAACTCGTCGGTCCAGGCGCGGTCGGCGCGGTAGTGCCCGGAGAGCAGGGCCAGCCGGACCGCCATCGGGTCGACCCGGTCGGCGCGCAGCCGGGAGACGAAGACCAGGTTGCCCCGGGACTTCGACATCTTCTCGCCGTCGAGGCCGATCATGCCGGCGTGCACGTAGTGGTCCGCGAAGGGCGCGACGCCGGTGAGCCGCTCGGCGTGCGCGGCGGAGCACTCGTGGTGGGGGAAGATCAGGTCGTTGCCGCCGCCCTGCACGTCGATGCGCTCGCCGAGCAGGTTGAGCGCGATGACCGTGCACTCTATGTGCCAGCCGGGACGGCCGGCGCCCAGCTCGCCGCCCGGCCAGGACGGCTCGCCCTCGCGGGCGCCCCGCCACAGCAACGGATCGAGCGGGTCGCGCTTGCCGGCCCGGTCCGGGTCGCCCCCGCGCTCGGGGAAGATCTCCAGCATCTGCTCACGGGTCAGGTTGGACTCGTAACCGAAGCGGGGGGAGGCCGCGACGTCGAAGTAGACGTCGCCGGTGCCGTCCTCCAGGCGGTACGCGGCGCCGTCCTTGAGCAGCAGGAGGACCTTGTCGGCGATGTCGGGGATGGACTCCACCGCGCCGACGTAGCGCGCCGGCGGGATGATGCGCAGCGCCTCCATGTCCTCCCGGAACAGCGCGGTCTCGCGCATCGCCAGGACCTTCCAGTCCTCGCCGTCGCGCTCGGCGCGCTCCAGCAGCGGGTCGTCGATGTCGGTGACGTTCTGCACGTAGCGCACGTCCCGGCCGGCGTCGCGCCACACCCGCTGCACCAGGTCGAACGCGATCATGGTGGCGGCGTGGCCCAGGTGGGTGGCGTCGTACGGGGTGATGCCGCAGACATACATGGTCGCGGTGCCGCTCGGGTCGCTCGGGTGGGCGCCCTGCCGCGCGGAGTCGAACAACGACAGCGGCTGGCCCCTGCCCGGCAGCCGCGGCACCTCATGTCCCGCCCAAGAGTCCATGACCGTCAGCCTAACGAGCCGACACGGCGCGGCAGGACCGGGCCGCAGTGACCAACATGACAGCGTCGCGGGACGAACGGCCGGGGCTCACATGGGGGGCCAGGGCACCGCCGGCCAGTCCTGTGACGGCTGCGGGAACAGGCCGGTGTGCCGCAGCCGGTCGACCCGGGCCGCCAGCTCCGCGACCTCGCGGAGGGTCAGGTGTTCGGCCAGCTCGGCGCCGAGCGCGCCGGGCAGTTGGCCGGCGAGCCCGTCGAGCATCTCCACGGCGTCCGCCGGCAGCCGCCGGCCGGCCCAGCCCCAGAGCACCGTGCGCAGCTTCTCCTCGACGTGGAAGCTCACCCCGTGGTCGACGCCGTAGATGCGGTCGTCCGGGCCGAGGAGCACGTGCCCGCCCTTGCGGTCCGCGTTGTTGATCACCGCGTCGAGCACCGCGAGCCGGGCCAGCCTCGGATCGTCGGCGTGCGCCAGCGCGTAGGGCGTGCCGTCGTCGTCGCGGGCCGCGGCGATCGGGAACCAGCGGGGCGGCAGCGCGTCGGCCGGCACGAACCCGACCAGCGGCTCGGCCTCCTCCGGCTCGTCGATCCAGAGCTGGCACGATCCCGGCCCGAACGGGCCGTCGCGCAGCACCGTCGGCGGCACCAGGTCCCAGCCGGTGGCCCGGGAGACCACGTAGGCCGAGACCTCCCGACCGGCCAGCGTGCCGTCGGGGAAGTCCCACAGCGGGCGCTCGCCGCGCACCGGCTTGTAGACGCAACGGGCCGTCACCCCGTCGAGGGTCAGGATGCCGCGCAGGGTGGTGTTGGAGGCGTCGACGAGCCGCCCCTCCAGGTCGAGCCGGCCGTCGCGGAGCAACCGGAGCGCGGCCTCACCGTCCTGTCGGGGCTGCAGGTCCGACGACGTCACCGGTGGTAACCGTTGTGGCGCGGGCAGAGGTGACCGGCGGGATCGAGGGGCTGGCCGCAGAGCGGGCAGGGCGGACGGCCGGCGTTGACCACCCGCCGGGCCCGCTCGATGAACTGGCGGGTCGCCTCGGGGGTCAGCCGCACCCGGAGCCGGTCGAGGTCGTCGTCCGGTTCCTCGTCGTCGTCCTCGGCGTCCTCGTCATCGTCGTCGGGTTCACCGAGGTCGACCTCGGCCTCGCCCTCCCCCACGGCGATGGCCTCGATCACCACGGTCGCGGTGTCGACGTCGAACGCCAGCCCGAGCGTGCCGACCCGGAACTCCTCGTCGACCGGTGTGTCCAGGGGTTCGTTGTCACCGACGACGGCCACCGGCTCGGGCAGCTCCACACCGAAGCGGCGCTGCGCCTCGGCGAGCAGTTCCTCGAGCTTCTCGGCCAGCAACGACATCTGGACCTTCTCCAGCGCGACGCTGACCAGCCGGCCACCGCCGCGCGCCTGCAGGAAGAACGTCCGCTCCCCCGGCGGCCCGACCGTCCCGGCGACGAACCGCTCCGGCGGCTCGAAGGCGTGCACCTGGTGGGTCATACCCACGACCCTATCCGGCGCGCCACGACGCCGCGCACCCCACCGACGCGAATCACCGCGCGCCCGCCGCGCCCGGCGCACCGCCCGCCGCACCCGGGCGTGGCGGGCGGTGGGACCTCCGCCGCGGGCCGTCGGCGCCCCGCCGGACACCGAGCCGCGCCGGGGCACCGTGGGCCCGGGCGCCGCCCGCCGGTCACCGGCCCGCTCCCGCGCCGCCACCGAC